>JAAXHD010000315.1:118020-120641 GCA_012271015.1 Candidatus Poribacteria bacterium
GTTCGCGAACGCGATCCGGGCGAGTTGCTCTTCCATGCGGACGCTGCGTACCAAACCGAACTCGCCGATGGGGCTCTCTCCCCAGCGTTCCGATCTCTGTTCTCGGATGTCGATACGAAGTACACCCTCTCTGAAGAGATTGAGGTAGCGACCCGTGTCGCTGGCACGCGGTGGCTACTGACCGATGTCGAAAATAATCGGACATATCACATCGTCATTGAAGATGTGGGGGGAGAAAACGGTCTCAGCATTTACCAAGGCACGGTCAACCCGGAACTTGATACAGGTGAAATTGAAGTCGCTGTGGATTCTCTGAATATTCTGAATACTGCTAACACACCGCCGTTCCCGATTGAAGACGATATCGACGTAGCAGAAGACATTCGGATGCGTTATCGATTTATCGATCTGCGTCGTCCTGAGATGCAGAAGACTTTAGCAATGCGGCACCAGGCGGCACTCGCAGCGCGCAACTATATGAACGAGCAGGGCTTCCTTGAGATTGAGACTCCTATTTTGATGAACAGCACGCCTGAAGGGGCACGCGACGTCCTCGTTCCGAGTCGTCATTATCCCGGCAGGTTTTATGCACTCCCACAATCACCGCAGCAGTTCAAGCAGATTTTGATGATGAGCGGAGTGGATCGGTATTTCCAGATAGCACGCTGCTTCCGTGATGAGGATACCCGTTCTGACAGACAGTTGGAGTTCACGCAACTTGATATTGAGATGTCATTCGCGGGCGTGGACGATGTGCTTGAGGTGACCGAGGGGTTGATGAAACGCATATTTGAAGATGCAGGTGGTATCCCCGTCCAAACGCCTTTCTTACGGCTCCCCTATCACGAATCGATGGCGCGGTTCGGCAACGACAAACCGGATACGCGGTTCGGTATGGAGCTTACCGATCTCTCGGATGTCATGGCGGACTGTGAGTTTCAGGTGTTTACACGCACCTTGTCCGCAGGTGGGCAGGTCAAAGCCATTGCTGCGCCGGGGGG
Source organism: Candidatus Poribacteria bacterium (assembly GCA_012271015.1). GTDB lineage: Bacteria > Poribacteria > WGA-4E > WGA-4E > WGA-3G > WGA-3G. The sequence continues at coordinate 119,022 of JAAXHD010000315.1, forward strand.
TGCAGACTTCTCACGCAAAGATATTGATGATCTGACGGCGTTTGTCGCTACCTACCGAGCGAAAGGGTTGGCATGGATTAAAGTCACGACAGATGGGTTTTCATCGGGTATCGTCAAGTTCTTCACAACAGAGCAACTTGAAACAGCACAGGAAAGAACGGGAGCGAAACCGGGCGACATCATGTTCTTTGTCGCTGACCAGCCGAAGGTTGTCGCTGATGCCCTTGGTAATCTTCGTCTCCACCTCGGACGCAAACTGAACCTCATTGACGAAACCCGATACAACTTCCTGTGGATCGTTGATTATCCGCTATTTGAATGGAATGAGGATGAGAATCGTTACGAACCGTTCCACCATCTGTTCACTGGAGCAACAGAAGAGACTTTACCACTGTTAGAAATAGATCCGGGGAACGTTCAAAGCCAACACTACGATCTCGTGTGCAATGGGTATGAAATCTGTAGCGGGAGTGTCAGAATCCACCAGTGGGATATCCAACAGAAGGTTTTCGAGGTTCTGGACATCACCCCGGAAGAGGTCGAAAGCCGGTTCGGTTATTTCATAGACGCGTTAGCGTACGGCACACCGCCGCATGCGGGCATTGCCCCGGGTTTAGACCGGATTGTCATGTTGATGCGGAACGAGGGGAACATCCGCGAGGTCATCGCGTTCCCGAAATCGCAACAGGGACTCTGTCCATTGACACACGCGCCGTCTGTTGTGACGGACGCACAATTAGAGGAATTGTCCATCCGCGTCGACGCAGAGATCTAAGGTAACACCCGTAGGGTTGTCGTAAATATCAGACTTTCTCTATCTGCCGACAATCATTGAAAAAAGGGGATAAGACTCCATGCAACTTTCTAAAAAACAACACCTTTTTATTCCGACACTCATATTCTGTGCGGTGCTTTTCGTAATGCCTCCCGGGGCATCCGCACAAATCGTTGACATCCCCGACGTGAACCTGCGCAAGGCGATTAACGAGGCACTTGGTAAAGCACCCAATGCCCGGATTACAGCCGATGAGATGGCAACGTTGCGGGAACTTAACGCTCTGAGCATGGACATTAAGAATTTGGCAGGTCTTGAAGTCGCAGTGAATCTGGAGGGCTTAGGGCTTAACAACAATATAATATCTGACATATCGCCGCTCGCGGGGTTGATAGAACTGCGTGACATAGGGTTGGAAGAGAACGCGATAACCGATCTCTCACCGCTTGCAGGATTGATCAACGTGGTGCATCTACATCTTGGGCATAATGTGATATCCGATCTCTCACCGCTTGAAGGGTTAATCAACTTGAGAGGTATATCGCTCCACCATAATGCTATATTCGATTTATCGCCCCTCGCAGGATTGATAAAACTCGAATGGATAGGGATGAGCCATAATCCGTTGGCAGACTTGTCGCCCCTTTCAGGATTAACGAACTTGCATAATTTTCATGGGTGGGGTACGCCTGTCGTGAACCTTGGTGCCATCGAGAAATTGCCGAAACTCAGAGAGATAAACGTCTGCGGCGGCGAGATATCCGACCTGTCTCCCTTAGCTGATGCCAAGGGTTTAAAAGAACTTTATCTCCCTGGTAACTGAAGTTTCCGACCTGTCGCCCTTG
>JAAXHD010000010.1 GCA_012271015.1 Candidatus Poribacteria bacterium
CTTTGTCCTCAAATTGGGCATACATTTCCAGTGATGGTAGTTCCGCGAAGAAATCAGATTCCTGTGTCTCGGATGGTTCTTCCTTCGCGAGGGATCCCACCAGCGCGACGAGTTGCGTTGAATCTGTGCCTGCGATGCAAAAATCGACACCGTGTGCAAGCAGATAGTCGGCGTTGAGTGTTGCGTAAAGCCCGTACATGCATATTATATAGGGTGTTCCCTGCTTGAGTTGACGGATACGTTCAAGGAGCTGAACCCCCAATCGCAAAGCGGTGTGCATCGGGACGGATATACCGATGAAACGTGCGCGCTCGACCTTCTCGACGTCCAGTGGTTCGACGGCAATATCAATCGCATCAGGCGCGAATCCTGCGGTTTCAAGGGCGCGAAGTGGACGGGTGAGTCCCATCGGTCGGTGCCCGAGTTCGTAGCAGGAGATCAAGAGAACTGCGCCGGGAGCGTGTATTGCTGAGGGGATTTGCGCCTGCGTTTCCATACTCAATAGGATAGCACGTCATCACACAATTAGCAATATAATTCAATGGCACCAGACTATAGAAAGACGCGATATTCTGCTATACACTTGGAAAGTGCATCCAAGTGGGTATATAGATAAAGGTTGTATTATCATTTGAAGATGGAAACAACAAGTGATTTGGACGCTGATTCGACATGAACTTTTAACCAATTTAATGACGTTCCGATTTTTGGTAACCCTGATTTCGTGTCTGCTACTTGTGCTCGCCGGCAGCATTGTCTTAACAGACAATTATGAACGAAGACTTGCGAGTTACAGTGCTGCAGTCCAAGAACACCAGGAGCGAACTGCCCGTGCAGAAACCTACTCAGATTTTACACCTTTTCTCGACAGAGCACCGAACCCGTTGAGTCTCTTCAATCAAGGACTTGACAAGCGCGCGGGAAATTCTATCCAGATCCGCCTTGGAGAGGTACCCTTCTTATGGGCGGACACCTACCGCAGTACCGGCTTCAATAATCCGTTCCGACATCTCCTTGCGGATATAGATCTGATTTCTATCTTCCAAATCCTTTCAAGCCTCCTCGCCCTGGTGTTTGCTTACGACGCAATCGTTGGCGATCGCGAGAACGGTACGCTACGCCTAACTCTCGTCAATCCTCTTAGACGCGGCTTGATTATATTGTCAAAGTATTTGGGTGCCATGTTATGCCTTACATTACCGTTGTTAATGAGTTTTCTGTTGGCACTACTGTTACAACTTCAATCTCATGCTATCGATTATGGTACCGATGACCTTGTTCGGATTGGCGGCATCTTCCTCACAACTGTCATTTATACCTCCACGTTTTATCTCATCGGGCTGCTGATCTCCAGCATGATTCACCGCACGGCAACATCCCTTATTGTTTCAATGTTCATCTGGGTCGTGCTGACGTTGATCTATCCAAACGTGAGCCTATTTCTCGTGAACCGCTTTATGGATACGTCGGAGAGAATGGAGCAAGCGCATCAACACATTGAACAACTTGTCGAGCGTTTCTATCGCGAGGAAGAGAAGTTACAGAACCCCTTTGGGCACCTCGGACGGGGTTGGCATGGCGGTTACACCCATCGGAGTAAGACTATCACATCTATTCCAGTGGAAAGCGAGCCGGATGTCCCCGCCGTGAAAGCCTATTTTAAAACCTTAACGGCATTACAGATGAACACAGCGAAGGCAATCTGGCGGATCCGAGAGCAAGCCTTTTCTGAAACATATATTCGTAAATCGCGCACCGCCCGAAACGCACTCCGATTTTCACCTACAGGTTTATATCAACTCTCAACCGCTGCATGGGCAGGCACAGATATCGCCAGAATGGAAGACTTCTTCAACGCAGGTCGGCAGTACAGAGAGACACTCTTAGACTACTTCTACGACAAAAAGGCGTTCACTTCACGCCAATGGTTTGCTAGCGATAAAGCAGCTATCCGATGGGAGAATGTCCCCCGATTCTCGTATCACCCGCCAAGTGTCTTTGAAGAGGGCAACAACCGCGCACTTCCAGACCTCGGCCTCCTGTTTCTTCTTAACCCTGTGCTGTTTATGACCGCTTTCTGTGTCTTCTGCCGACGGGAGATATGACATGCTGCGGTATATTATCAAACGTGAATTATTTGAGCAGATCAGCAGTCTCCGTTTCGCAATCGCGATGCTCCTCACTGTTTTTTTGATGATTGTCAACGCCTTGGGACATATAGGCGCATCTAAGATACAACAAACAGAATATCGGCAAAATGTCTCAAAGGCTCTGACAGCACTCGAACGCAATAGCCATCAGTTCTACAACCTCGTCCTCCGGGGACCGGGCGAGCTTTATAAAGAACCCGCCTCACTCGCTTTCTGTGCACACGGTAGTGAAAATAACCTACCGGAGTCTGTATTGGGGTGGAGTGCGGGCTATAGTATGGGTCCCGTTATAGATGGAAAAAACTATCCTTTTTCCGGTATCTGGAGACTGAAGTATACCAGTTTTCCGCCAATCCGGGCAGCCGACATCTTTCCAATCTTCTTAAGAATAGACTGGACGCTTATCATTGCAAACATTCTCAGCTTCCTTGCACTAATTTTTACCTTTGACGCGGTGGCTGGTGAAATGGCGCAAGGAACCCTCCGGTTGACGTTGTCAAATTCCGTCGCACGCCGAACACTGCTCACCGGGAAATTCTTAAGCAATCTTTTCAGTTTGGGTGCTGTGTTTATGAGCGGGGTATTGGTTAATCTCCTACTCCTATATCTCTCTGGAAGCCTGCAATTAAACACCCCAGAATGGTACAGAATCGGTGGTATTTTCGTCGTAGGTTTGATATATATATCTGTCTTTATTGCTTTGGGGCTTTTCATCTCAACACTTCTTAACACCCCTTCAACAAGCCTCGTCATCCTGCTGCTAATATGGGTAATTTGGGTTATCCTCGTGCCGTCAATGTTTGGGACAATTATGAGCGGACTGAACCTACCATCGATCCGGAAGGGACCGAGCCCCGTGTATTTCATGCGTAGTGGACTCTATGAACGCTACAAGGCACGCGGATTAGAGGAAGAAGCCCCAACCCGCCAACGTCCACCAACACCAGCAACGATGCTATGGGCGGAATTTCTCGATGAAGAACTCCAAGAAGGAAAACGGTTAAATAAAATGTTCTTGCGTGCCCAAATCAACCAGATTCGGATTGCAAGGGAAGTAAATCGAATCTCACCGACTGCGATCACACAATATGCAATCGAATCCCTGGCGGGAACGGGGTTCCAAAGACATCTGAATTTTTTGAAAAATGCCGAGCGTTATGCCGACGAATTCAATAATTTCCTGATCTCTGCCGATCGTGCCGACCCAGACAGTCTACACGTTCCTTTTGTTAGAGAAGGTATGTCTGAGAAGCCTGTTCCCTTTGAAAGTATTCCTAAATTTCAGAACCAGGTACGTTTAGAGGAAGCATTCAAGGGCGCGATTCTGGACGTGATGCTGTTATTGCTCTTTTTAATAGTGTTATTTGCAGCAGCACACATCTCATTTCAGCATAAAGAGATCTGACACGCGTACTTATCCTGCCAGCCGCCGCAGCACGTTATGCGTGATGCGTTCAACGGCTGCATCGCCACCCGCTAAGCCGTGCGACCAGTCGGTTGTGGCGGCTGTGAAAACAGTTCCGCCTTTCGTGTAGATACCCATCGTTGCGGCACCGGTTCTTCCTCTTTCCCAACGTTCATACCATTCACAATCATCAGGGTGCCAACGGACAGGGGCCGTTGCGAGGATCGTGAAGTCTTCAGGTGTGCCGTCTTGATAGGTCGGAACCGGTAAACCGTCTACAAGGGTCCATTCGCATCCGTCGCATTCATAACCAACAATGGTGTTTTCGCCGCCGAAGGTGTCATCTCGTGAAAGGTTCGTGCCTTCAAACACCCAATGCTCCGGACGATGGACGGTATACTCTCCCGAACCGTCCATAAATTGACCGTGACTGAGATGGTAACCGCCTTGAAGGAATCCGAC
>JAAXHD010000296.1:0-6974 GCA_012271015.1 Candidatus Poribacteria bacterium
GATCTGGACCGGGCGATGGAGGTTGATCCACAGTTTATGGAACCGGAGTATCCCTTTGAATGGGCTGGTGTTTATAACCTTTCGGTAGGCACGCATGAACTAGTTCTCCAAGAAGGTCCTGATCCGACGATGAAAGTCGCGTTGGTGCCCGTAAATGCGTCAACCGATGAAGCTTTGGAGGCTGCTGTTGAGCCAGTCGTTATGGTTTTCTCCGATGATGAGCATGAACTTTCGGCGGGGGGCACCCTTCAACCGAGTGGACGCCTCATTGCGTTGAATCTCACAGCGGACGAATTACGCTTTGAGGTGCAGATTGGTCGCTCGGGTACTTACGCACTGTTTACCGAGCATCACCCCGACGAATTTCAAGCACAACTTTTTGGCAGCGATACCCTTGTCAAACCCGTTGTTGAACGCGAATTTAAGCCAGACCACGAACACGATGACGAAGTTACATCGGTCGGCATCACAACCCCCGGCGACCTCGACCCCGATCGGCTAAACGATTGGATTAGCACTCTGCTTCGGACAAAAGGTCCCGACATCTTCCGCATGAAAGGTATTCTGAGCATCAGGGGTCAGCGAGACCGATTCGTCTTCCAAGGTGTGCATATGCTCTTCGACGGGCGTCCCGACCGCCCGTGGGGTATTGAACCGCGTTACAATAGCCTCATCTTCATCGGGCGCAACCTCGACCGGGCCGAATTGACTGAAGGATTTGAAGCATGTCTCGCTTGAACAACCTGCACAACCGCTTTTTCCAGCCCTCTCGACTGCGCGAAAATTGGACCGCAACCATCAGCGACCACGTCATTGATCTGGCGTGGTCCCCTGATGGGAGATACATCGCTGCCGCGTCGGTTCTCGGTCCGGTGACAATTTTTGAAGGTCGTCATCGAGGGGTTATCCATACCTTTGAAGGGCACGAATTCGGCACAATGTCAATCGCGTGGCGTCCAGACAGTAAGGTGCTTGCAAGCGCAGGACAAGATGGGAAAATTCGGTTGTGGGATATGACAAGTGGCGAAGCGACCCATGCGCTTGACGGGGGTGCCGCATGGGTTGAGCACTTGGCGTGGAGTGGCGGCAAAAAACCGATACTCGCCTCTGCCGCGGGTCGAAAGCTGAAACTCTGGAACGCTCTCGGCGATCTTGTTCGCGAATATCTCGACGATCAGAGCACGATTTCTGATCTCCAGTGGAGACCGCGTGTCAGGCAACTTGCCTCGATTGCCTACGGCGGTGTCACGCTGTGGGACCCACAACAGTCGGAAGCCGTCCGCCGATTGGAATGGAAAGGCTCATCACTGGTGATTGCGTGGAGCCCTGACGGCAAACACATCGCCACCGGAGATCAAGATTCGACCGTCCATTTCTGGATTATGTCTACCGGGAACGACTTGCAAATGTCTGGCTATCCGACGAAAGTGCGAGAACTCTCGTGGGATGCTACGAGTCGATACTTGGCTACGGGAGGCAGTCAGGAAGTTACGGTGTGGGATTGTTCCGGTCGCGGACCGGAGGGGACCAGCCCCATTACGCTTTCTAGGCATCAGGATTTTCTCAGCGTTGTGCGTTTTCAACACCGCGGAAAACTGCTGGCTTCAGGTGGTGCTGACGGTCTGGTCTACGTCTGGCAATTGCGAGGCAGGATCAGTTCTCTGGCGGTTCATGAAGCCGCTCTGGCAGCGGGGGTCACAAGCCTCGTTTGGTCACCGAATGACCAGTATATTGCTGTTGGTGACGAGTCGGGTGGAGTGAGCGTTTTTTCGATAAGTTAAAGTTCAACATTCAAACGGAGTCAGTTGCCCGAGCTCTTAGTTTGGTTATTTAACCAAGGGTGGTGCATAAATATCCTCGTAGGGGTGTTTTTGCTTGGGTGTTTCCGACAGGTTCCCCAACCCGTAAGATGAACAGATAGCAGTTTGCCAGAGGGCGAGGGAACCTCGCCCCTACGATCAAATCAGATACCACCATTTTGAAACTGGATAGAACACTACCGGTGTGCTGTTTTGAGCGCACCCCATACAGTCGTCAACTTTCCGGAGGCACCAACAGCAGACGGTTGTTGTCCTGATTGCTCAAGTTCCGCGGCGGTCAATGGACGGTTCCACACCTTCACTTCATCAATCAATCCCTTGTAAAATCGGTTCAGATGCTCTCCTACCCAAATTGACTGTCCGCTGTTGATGTCCTTTGTATTGTCATCAACTTCATCAATCAACTCACCGTCTATGTAGAATCGGATCTTTTTTGCTTTCTGGTCTCGGACACCCGCGAGGACATGCCATTTGTCATCGTTCAGGAAGTCCGGAGAAGTTATCCCAGCACTATTGGCACGTCCCTTGTCCCGGACACTAAAAGCCATTTTGCCACGAGTCGCTGGGTTATCGCCGCTGACAGAGAGTATCCAAACCGCATCAGTACCGGGACGATAGTTCCCGACAATCCCATCGTTCTTTGGTGGCTCATCGTCTGTTTTTACCCACACTTGGACTGTGAGTGAATCGCCAGTGGAAAAGGTAATTGAATCTTCCAGTGGTACTTCAACAAAGTCATCTTTGCCATCAAACTCCAATGCGTCGCCATGCTTTCCAGCGACCATCTTTGCGTTACCGTTAATGATCCCATCATTGCCTTCCTCAGACAAATCTTTTGCGGTATCGCCTTGAATGCTATTTTTATCAAAACTCAGATGCAGCACTAATCCATCTGGCGGATTGGCTTTACTACACGGTGCAAAACTGATGAGTATACCCATCACTGCGAAAACCATAAAAACGCTTTTCATGATAAACTCCTTTTGAGGGGTTAAGAAAAAATAAAAGGATTTTGGCTAAATAATGGTTTCGGAACTGACGAAATACTCTTACGCTTCATCATATCAATGGCAAAATGATAGCAGATTTGACAAAAACAGTCAAAAAAGTTCTTATTTGAGGTCAGATTTGAGAAAGGACAATTGTGCGGCAGTAAAGAACAGGACATTAAAAAGAATCAATAGAATAACTGGAAAAATCACACTTTGATGCGAGATATACTCTTCAAACCTTGGCACAATATCCGGGTCCACAGGTTTTTGAGACAAACCTTCCCGCACAGGATAGATATGTAGGCTATCCGGGTCGCTCCTATCCTCCGTTTTGATGAAGTCTATAAAGGTTTGCCTATAACGGCGAACCTGTTTGACGAAATTCATATAACTGACGATTCCAGTGTTTGCGAGTCCTTCCATCGCATATTGGAAACAGGCGGTCGGAGAGATTTGGGTGAGTTCACGGGCGAGTTGTACCTGCTTCAATTGCTGGTCTACATGTTCATCGGCGATACGTGTTTTCGTTTCGTGCCTTCTCGTGAAATACGTCGCCCATCGGCGTGTTGCTGACGGATTGTCAGGTGTCGGTGCTTCGCTTAATTTCGTTACCTCCAGCGTTTCCATGGGCTGAAATTCATCCTCAATGTTCGCCAATTGTGCGCGTTTTCGTGAGGAAACGATCTCTATTGATGGAATCGGATCAAGCGTGCCAACAAAAAGCCCGAGTAGACTCGGAAAGATAAACGCTAAGCATACCCAAGTGAGTAAAAGCCACACCAAACTGGTAATGGCGTTTGAGACCCGACTTGAAAAAAATAGCCCAAGGAGGATAAACATAGAGGTATGTAATGCCAAAAGACCGACCATTCCAAAAATTCTGAACGAATCACCGGAATCAAAAGGGATATTCCCCGAAAGATAGATAATCAATAAGTTCATCAGGATACCGATTACAAGCGGCACCATGAGGGTAAGAAACGCTCCTAAGTATTTTCCCAATAACATCTGTCCTCGAGAGATTTGATTTGACATCATAAGGCTCAATGTTCCCTGTGTGCGTTCGCCTGCAACGGCATCAAAAGTGAACAGAATCACAAAAAAACTCATGAAGATACCGATGAATACCCAGTCAATTTTGATGAGTGTAGTCGCATCACTGCCGTGATTTGAAGGCAGGTATTCAAATGTCCATACTTCCCGCCAACTGTATTCTTCTGCGATGCCCCCACCACCACGACCTCCACCCGCGCGTTCTGATAAGGAAATAGGGTTAGGGATGAGTTCATCAGTTCTATCGGCACAGAATTTGAACCGACTCGGACGTTTATAAATCTCACCGGGACCTTGCATTGCGAGTTTCCCTAAACTCTCCTCGGCATCGTCTTTGACACGAGATAACCTTCTTTCCATCGCAAGGTGATACGCATCGACCTCTTCTCTATACCCACTGTCGCCGAAGCCGTATATGAGCGCGTTTGCCATCATGAGAACAGGCAGCAGAATTATCATCAAGACGAACCGCAATGTCATGAGGTCGTGATATATCTCTTTTTTTGCAATATGCCAAATCATTTTAATAGTTGTCAGTCGTCAGTTAAGAGGTGTTTTTGCTTGGGCGTTTTCGTCGTTTAACAAAACCCTCTTTTATAACACAAGTTGCAACTTATACCATTTCTAAAAGTTTATATCGCATTAACCTCACCTGAGTGCACAGACTCACAGTCTATGCTACAAGATGGAAACCCAAACTAAAAATTTATGCTACAATCTCAATCAGAAATGGTATTACCAAATTTTAGGGATGGGGTTTCCTGCGTTTTTGTGCCGTCCATTCTTCGTTTGCAGACACCGAGGCACAGATTAACAGGCTATGCTACAGTTTCAACTCATATCATACCGGAGGAACGATACGTATGTGCCCATGAACAGAATGATATTCCACGCCAACAAAATAAAAACGTCGCCTAATGCACGCGAGAGGCTTTCAGAAAGGGAATTATATTGATGCTGAAAAACGGGCAGATCTACGAACTCAGCTTTTCCTTTATCGCTGGAAAACCACGCCCGCGCTGAAAATACATCTTTACCGACGAGGTAGTCAACAACTTGACGTTTATAACTTCTCGCCTGTCCGATATAATCATTATAACTTTTCCTATTCGTGTTTGTAATTGCGCCGACAGCAAAACGGTATGCGTCGGCGAAGGAGATCCGGGAAATGTCCTTGGCGAGTTGCCTGTTCCTTTCACCAGTATCTTCCCTCCGTTTGAGAATTTCCTCGCCTCTATTTGCGTAGTCAATGCGAAGGGGTTCTTGATAACCTAACACTTCCTGAAATTTGGAGACATCAGCGTTGTGAATCGGTTTGATGGTGTAGAACTCTATAAACTCAAGTTCCCATGGTGAACTCATAGTCATGCCTAACGTGATCGGTCCCTCATGAGAAATGGCACTTGCTGGGTAAGTATATCCCCACTTCTTGAGAATATAGGCATCCCGTTTCTCCTTGAAATCATCCCATATCTCTCTAACCTGTTGCCGAGCCTCTTTTTTAGATTGAAGTTTATACGGCGGGAATTTCGCGACTGCGAAGGTTGCTATATTGGAATGTACGATTATTAGAATTCCCCAGATAAACATCGAAAGGATCAGTGTTGTCGCGGCTTCCTTTGTCCATACTGATAAGAGCATCCCTAAAAGATAGCAGATTGACACATACAACAGCGAAACAAGGAGTACCATAACGAGGCGTAGCAGATCGCTAACATTCAAATCAGTAGCTGGAGAGGCATAAGCAATAAGGATTCCGATAGTGAAACTCATCACCACAATCGGAAACAGGGACAACACGCCGCCGAGGTATTTCCCAAGCATGAGGGCGTCCCTCGAAATCGGATTGGATAACACCAGTTTTAGTGTGCCGTCCTCTCTCTCCCCTGAAATTGTGTTGTAAGCGAATAGGATCGCCAACGCACTCAGCACGATTTTGAAAACAAAAATGACATCGACGGAAAGGAATATCGAGAGGAAAGGGTTATCCGACCCTTGTTTCTGTGCTTCCTTTTCCCAAATAGGGGTGGCAAGTTTAATGCTCACCATATCCGCCCCGGATTTTTCCATGCCGACGTTAAAGACGCTGAGAGGATTCGGTTTCCTGTATGCTTTCGGATTAATTTGACTGTAGAGGTCCCATGTTCGCGTTTCTTCTTGATGTTCCTGAAGGGCAACATGATACGCCTCCAACCGTTTTTCGTAATCCGCAACCTGAACAAAAACGGCAGCAGCCGTTGACATCAGACAGACAATAAAACCGATCATAAACCGGGAGGTTAACACATTTGAGACGAATTCTCGCTGGATAATTAGTCAAAGTGTTGTCATAAATTTATACCGAATCCTCCGCGATTCAGACACCTAAAACGCCTTCCGCTTAATATTGCCCCACGTCGTAGTGACCCTACCCTTCGGCGAGACCGAAAGCAAGGGACCCCGCATCGCGGTTCTGACTTCATTTTCACTGAGCGCACGGCTCCATATCGCGACTTCATCGATGGAACCGTCTTCAAATGCGTACTGCGGTTTATTTTTCGCACAGCCAATCCGCAAATCCTCCTCGTTGGTGCCGGAGAAGTCATCAACCTGTGAAGGTAAATTAGCAATCATTTCTCCATCAAGATAGATTTTCAGAGCTTTATCACCGTAGGTTCCGACGACATGATGCCATGTCCTATTCTTCATTTCGTTCAGAGTCGTAATGATTTGCTGCAAGTCTGCACCTCCAACAAGCATCGAGATCGCTGAGCCGGTCTCAAAGGCTCCGAGTTCCGGAAAATCCTTTTTACCCCAGACTACCATACCGTAAGATTCAGTGTGCTTAGAATAGCACCCCTTATCAAACCATTGGAAAGAACGTCCCGTCCAATCTTCTTGATACACCCATGCCATCATCGTAATTTCATCACTGATTTCTAAGGCATCCGAGGATGGGATATTCACGCAATCTTCAGTTTCACCAGTGATACGAATTGCTTTTCCATATTTGCCCTTGACAAATTGAGTGTTTTTGATAACTTCGGCATCCAGACCGTTGCCGGACGCATCAAGAATTCGCTTGCCTTTGACAGAATCGAATGTAAAGTGAACCACGAGGCCATCGGCG
>JAAXHD010000296.1:7068-15362 GCA_012271015.1 Candidatus Poribacteria bacterium
ATGTCCACATATTTTGATAATTCACCATAGTTTTAAGTTTTTTGGATCAGTTATGTTTTAAGGATATGCCTATCTTCTAGTCGGTTCAAAACACAGCACACCTTGTCGTTCTGTGCCGACGTAAAATGTATCCGCATCAACAACGAGAGAAGTCACGACCCCTGAAATTTCTGGGGCAATTTGTTTCCAAGTATCTGTCTCACCCTGTAGATGATAGATACCTTCATCATTAGCCCCATAAAGGGAATCCCTTGTTGTAGATAACGACTTGATGATAACAGGTTCCTTCGTCTCATTGACAGGGACATTCCAGACAACGCCATCTTTTGAATAAAAAACTCCTTTGTCAGTCGCGATGTAGACCGTTGAACCTGCAAAGACTATCTCATTGAAATGCTCGATAGAGAAGGGCAGATTTGGTGTGACATCATTCCAAGTGTCTCCACCATCAAGCGACTGTAAGAGATGCCCATCCCGTTTACCGACATAAACGGTTCCGTCCAATGCGGCGATTTTAAAGCCTCTCCACAACGTCTCACGACGGAGTTCACCGGTTTCCTCCACACCGGTGTCGTGCCATTCTGGATCCCCAGGTTTCCATCGGAAGAGTTTATAGTTGTATTCCATGTAAAATGTCTCATCACTGACAGCAAAACTGCCCCACAAACCCTCCCACATCAATTCGTATGCGAATGGGGGGTCCGCTTGGACTTGTATCAACTGTTTCAAGAAACTCTCTGCCCCAAAATCCGGGTTCTCTTGTATCAACTTGCTTGATAAGGGATCAATTGTAGAAGAAAAGGTAATTATGAGTCCCTGTCCCATTTGTCGTTCGTCTTTAAAATTAAAACTTCTTCCGCCTAATACATGACACATTAATTTTGTTGAATCAAAAGAGGGGGGGATTTCTGGAATGGGGTTTAACACATTGCCATCAGTAGATAACTGGAAAATAGCAGGGGAGCTGCCTCGTATTCCTTTGGCATAGAGTATACCATCGGCTTCTACTACCTGAACGATACGTGGTATCTCTTTGGACAAGCGTCGATTAATTTCTAACGTTACGTTGACAACATCCCATGATCTCCCTTTGTCGGTTGACTTGACAAGATTTGGGCCCACCCTTGCATAAAGAGCAGCAGGCATATTTGGTGCGGGATTCACCATGAAATTAATCAAACCGTCCACACGGCTTTCAAACCTTGTATTAAATCGATGCCATATTTTACCACCGTTGGTTGAGCGATGAACGCCAGTGCTTCCACCAATATAGAATGTGTTTCCGTCCAAAGCCGCGCTACTGCTCACACTAAACTGCATAGGCGTAATCCCTGAAGATTCTATGGAAGTCCAAGTGTCTCCGCTATCAATGGATCGCACTACTGCCCCATCATCTTTCCCTATTAACAGAAGCGTTTCCCCTGCAGTAAGCAGCGTTATCTGGGGTAGGACCCCTATTAAAAGCGAAGTATCCATAGGTGTTATATTCACCCATGAATCGCCGCTATCAGTTGAGCGGAATATCCACCACGAACGCTTCTCACTTTCCCATAATTGCTTAAAATTTTCTTCCGGCGTTCCATCACCTGCCAAAATGTTCACAGAGACCGCGGCATAGAGTTGGTCTTTAGACCCAACTAAAGCGTTGACATGCACGATGTTATCTACCGGCAGTTGCAAGTGTTCCCAAGTTCCGGCGTTAAACCGGTAGATCCCACGCCAGGTGCCAGCAAACAGCCTGCCGTGATTCACCCGCAACGAATCAATTCCAGAGTTTTCCATTAAACGTCTGTCCAAACCATCGCTTATGTCTGTCCATGAATTGCCGGCATCATCAGAGCGAAAAATACCGTCGCTCAGGCAAAGATAAAAGGCATTTTCTGTGATTAGTAATCCCCTGACGTGTCCTTTCGGACAAGGACCGATCAAGTTCCATGTTTCACCACTATCGGTTGATGCGAACAATTCGTATGATGAAATGGTGTAGAGTGTGCCCTCATGTTCAGCTATAGGGCCATTGCCGTGCGTGTTTTGGCGTAAAAAATCGGCGTTGACAAGTTGCCAAGCTGCTTCATCTATTGGCAATCTATAGATGCTTTCATCCCCTGTAATGGCGTAGAGTGTCTTATCCGAAGTTACAGATAGTGTGTTGACTGCATATCGTGTGCCGGGTTCATTCGTCTGGATCCAATTCATGATGTCCTCCATGAGATCGTCCGAGTGCTGGATACCTCCCAAAGTTTCGTGAACGATAGACGCTTCCTTTTTTAATCGCTTCCGTGCGCGATGCAGTTGGCTCTTAACCGTATTCGGTGATACCTCCAAGAATTCACCAATCTCTTCACAGGTCATCTCATTCAAATAGTGAAGCACCACCGCTGTCCGCTCACGCGCCGGTAATTTTTGAAGGAGATACGTAACGACTTCGCGTTGCTGTTCTGTCGTCAATTTTTCGGTCTGTTCTGCCATATATTGCGCATAGAACAGTACCTCTACTTCTGCTTCACTCATCGCTTCTAAAGACTGCATCGGGATCCTTTTCTCTCCGAGCCATGTGAGAGAACAGCGAGTCGCTATCATATAAAGCCAGCCTGAAAACCGGTTTGGATCTCTCAGCGTGCCGAGTTTTTCGTAAGCCTTGAGAAAAGTATCCTGCGTGATCTCTTCAGCGATGTGGTAATCTTTTACCCTTCGCCGGACGAAGGCGTGTATCTGCTTTTCATATTTTTTCACGAGAGTCGTGAACGCCGCTTCGTCGCCAGCCAAGATACGCTCAATCCATTTCGCATCGTTGTTTTTCATACGTTCCCTCCAAGTAACAACATTGGCTTGTGACGTGTGACAGATATTATAGAGAAGAGGGTTGCATATTCGTAGTTTTGCAACGCTAATTCCTTGAAATTTATAGTAAAACCGAAAAATAAATAGACATTCCTCCCTCCCCTGGTAGGCGAGGCTTCTAACCTCGCCGGTGCGGAGTGTCTAATTAATTCTAAACTTTACTATAGTTATAAAAAGAGGGGTTTTCGGCGAAAAGGTTTAAAATGAAAAGTTAGACAAGGAAGGCTCAGTTGCGTTAAATCTCGACGCGGACAAACGCGAGATAGGCACCTGACAAAAGTACCACTACAAACAGGGTCAACAGCAAAAGTTCTATCGCTGCTGTGTTGAAGTCCTTACTGAGACTCAACGTATCTTCAAATTTCGGAATCGCTTCTGGACTGACAGGTTTCTGGGACATCCCCGCACGAACCCCAAAGATATGGAGGCTCTCCGGATCGGCTTGATCGGTGTCAGCGATGAAAACCCGATATTGTTGGGCGTAAGATTTAACGTTCTCTAAAAATTGCAAATGCCGCTCAAACCCCGTTCCAGCAAAGGATTCAAGGAGGTGCTGGAAAATGGTGACAGGTGAAATTTGGGTGATTGCACGCGCCCGACGGACCTGAGAAATTCGCTGTTTTAGACGATCTTCGTGCAGGCGTTCCTGTGCTGCTGCGTCTTTGATGACGTACTCGCCTGCCACTTGTAATATTTGGATGCGGGTTAAACTCTTGTCCGGATCATACCGAAGCGCGTAGTATGCGCGCTCAATTTCATCCTCAAGTTGGGCACTACGTTCGGAAAATCCGAGAGCAGCCTTTGGCAGTGTGGCACGTCCCGCAATCGAAACGAGCG
The DNA here is from genome assembly GCA_012271015.1 of Candidatus Poribacteria bacterium. Lineage (GTDB taxonomy): Bacteria > Poribacteria > WGA-4E > WGA-4E > WGA-3G > WGA-3G. The sequence continues at coordinate 10,747 of JAAXHD010000296.1, forward strand.
TACTGGGCATAAAAACCACAAAGGTGACCCAAACCAAGAGGAGCATCACAAGACTCACCGCACTCCGTTGCACACGTGCCGACACGAGGAGCCCCAACGCGAGAAATAGACTCGTGTATAAGAGTGCAATAAAGAAAATGAAGCCTAAACGTCCCCAAGCCTCCGCACCGAGATGCACATCGCTCGACGTGGAAATTACTAAGAGGTTCACCAAGACGGCAAGTGTGAAAGGAATGTTTATACTGATTAATGCCCCTAAAAATTTTCCAATTAGGAGGGTGTGCCGTGGGATCGAATTGGCGAGCATCAATCGCAGTGTGCCTTGCTCGCGCTCGTAGGAAATCGAATCGAAGGTAAATAGGAGCCCGATGAGACTTAAGACGTAGCCGATGATAAACCCCCAATCCACTTTGGTGACATTTGGGCGGACGTTATGCAGATCGGGTGTAGCCGAATGATATGCCAGAATCCAGAAACTTTCTAAACGCGGTTCACCTCCCGTCCCCCAACGGCCGAAACCTCCCTCTACATTGCTTGGCAAAAAGGTCTCACCGCCCTCTGCACAGAAACGGAGGTCGGATGGTTTTTTGTAGAGGTATCCGGGTCCCTGCTCCGCGAGTTTGTACAAACTGTCCTCGGCATAAGATGCTAAGCGATTCTGATATCCGTTGACGGTGTTGTGATAGTTCTGGACGCGTTTCGGGTGTTCCCGGAGATGCACAATCGCGTTGGTCAGCATCAAGCCGAGCAGGAACACCGTTGCCAGGGCGAATCGGAGGCTATTGAGGTTATCGTAGAGTTCACGTTCTGTGATATGCCACACATGAGATTTTTGCCAAACTTGCAACTTCTTAAAATCCTGCATCTTTTCTCCTATAGTTATCAGGGTCCAGTTATCAATTTTCAGTTAAAGAGGGGTTTGGTAACAATCGACCCCAGTTTGGAATATTCCAAGCAACAAGTGAATTGTTACAGAATGCCTCTTAACTGGTTCCTGGCCACTGGTAACTGACAACTATTTTATACCTCACTTTTGATGAAAATCAGAAATATTATTACGAACAGAACTATATTGATCGTGAACAATACACATACATCCGGCAAGGCTCGCTTTGCATTCGTGTTCACATCCACTCTTTGAAAAGAGAACTGTGGTAGATTGCTCCAATCTGCGGCACCTTTATCGGCAGAAAACCACTGTCGGGATCTGAATATCTCTTCATCGTAGAAATAGTCAATGACGCGCTGTCTGTATCGTCTCGCAGCGTCGAAAAAATCTCTAACACCGATCAGGTCGGTGCCAGCCCAAGCTTGTGTTGCGGCATCATACAGCCCCACGGGCGAGAGTTTCAGCCAGCGTCGCTCCACATTTGCGGGTTGAATGAAGATGTCTTCGAGTGCAGGCTTTCGGATGAACCATGTTTGGTCGGCTGTTCCGATAACTTGGGGACCGAGGAACCCAAAATAATTTTGTGCGTGCGAAATCCTGGATCCAGATTCCTTGTTAAGCGTATCAGCCTCCATCCAGCTTTCATAGGCATACCTTAGGCGAGTAGTGCTACGCCAAAAATATGCAACGTACGTTCCAGACTCCATAATTTTAAAGTGCCAGTCTTCTCCTGGCAGCGCGTCAGTGGCGAGGAAGTGTTTCCGCTCTCGGTCAAATTCTTCCCACATCTGTTCAATTTGATTAAAAGTGGATATCCGGCGTGCTTGTGGTGCCTCCGGCTGTGGGACCACAGCAAGAATCATATTCGGATAGACGAGGACTAAAAACCCCCACACGAACATGGAGAGCATCAATGCGGTCCGTGTTCGACGCGTTGCCGCCGAAATCAGCATGCCGATGAGATAGAATATGGAAAGATACACAACGGTCGTTAAAATAATCCCGTCGATCCGTAAAAAATCATCGGTGTTCAGAGAAATGAAGGAAGTCGTCGTCAGCAAGATGACGGCAAGGAGTAGACTTATTAGCAATGGCACGAGTAAGCAGAGCATCGCGGAGATGTATTTGGCAAGCAGGATATGCCCGCGGCGGACGTGCGATGTCAAGACCAGACGTAATGTGCCACGTTCGTATTCCCCCGCAAGGGTGTCGTAGGCGAAAATCAGTGCCAATAAGCTCAGGATCACCTCAAAAATAAAAACGATATCCATGGAGGTGAACATATCCATAAACGGATTATCCGAGCCATGCATTCCGGCATCCCACAGTGACGGAGCATACGTATGTGATACCCGAATCTCGTTTCCGAGTTGCTTGTCGAACCCGACATTGAAAATGCTTAACGGATTCGGGGGACGGTCGACAAATAGTTTCTCTGTCCCTGCGGAATACGTTGTTTTCTCCTGAAGCTGCCGCTGATGCATTTTGACTGCAGCGTTATGACTTGTCAAGCGTTGCTCATAATCCTTAATAAGCACAAGACTATTGGCAACCACAAGCAATAGCATGATAAAAACGGCTACTGCAAATCGGAACGTCATCAGATTGTCGAGGAGTTCTCTGCGGATGAGTGTTGTTAGCATTAATTATACCTCTATATGCATCTCGTTCTCCATCACCTTAGATACCTTAGATAAGGTGTCTCTAAACTCAATTGTGCTTCGGTCTCCCTCACATATCCGTGTCCAGTCTCAACGTCTAACCAACCAACTGTGTCACCTCGGATGAAATGATGAAGTGTTGCTGGGTCAACACCTGTTATCTTTGCAATCGACAACTTGGCGTATTTGGGCGAAATCGAGGTGTTAATTTGACATTATACATCGAGTTGGGTATAATGACATAATACAGTTTGGAAACCAACGTGGAAGAGGTGGAGTGAGTCTGGGTGATCTCAGAGCAGGATCGTTTTTCAACGGAGTCATCAATGAGGTCGCTCTCTTCAACATCGCTCTATCCGATACTGATATTCGAACCCTGATGCAGGGGCTGGCAGTTTCCATTACGGCTGTCAAACTGTCTGGTAATCTTGCCATTACATGGGGTAAGATTAAGCTGTAAGCGGACGGTTTTTCCATTTTCTATTCTATCTCAGAAAGTGAGGAGGAACTATCAATGATACGGGTATTGGTGATAAAGGTCCTAGCTTGCGCATGTCTAGCTTCTGCGTTCCCAATACTAAGCGCAGCTGAAGTTAGCGTAGATGACGCAATCGGGGTATGGCTCTTTGACGAAGGTAGAGGAAATGTAGCCAAAGATTCCTCACCCAATGGCAATGACGGGGAGCTCATAGCCGGACCCAAATGGGTTGAAGGTAAGTTCGGCGGTGCTCTGGAATTTGATGGCAGCGGGACCTCGGTCGAGACGGAAAGTGCTGACAAACTGACTGAATTTGAACTCGGCGATAAGACCGACTTTACTGCTACCGCTTGGTTTAAAACGGATGCGGGCACGGGTTTCATAATGAGTAAAACAAGGCTGGCTGGAGACTGGACTGGGTTTGAAATCAAGTTCAGCGGCGGAGGAGTAATCAGGACCTGACTGCAAACTGAACCTGTCACAGTTTGTGACAACAGAGGAGCTGGTCTTGACGACGGGAAGTGGCATCATGTTGCGGTGGTTTTTAGCAGAACAAAGGGTGAGCGATATGTCTACGTCGATGGAGAACAGCAGGGAGACCCTATTGACCATAGCTCGGTCAAAGGTAGCATTGATCACGAGAACGGCTTTGCAATCGGAGTCAGCATGGGTGATCACAGAGGCGGTTCATTTTTCAACGGCATCATTGACGAGGTCGCCCTTTTCAGAGGTGAGCTGGATGAAGACGATATCGAGACAGTCATGAATAATATGGAGGAAGTTCTCCCAGTTTCCCCATTGGGGCACCTCACTACCACATGGGGTAAAGTTAAGCAGGCTTCCCAATAGGTACCACTCCCTTTTATACAACTTATGGCGCAAACGGCAGATTAAATACTCCGCGAAGCGCATAAGCCGAGTTTTTGGAAGTGAGAAAGCGGAGGTTTCCCCGCTTTCTCACTTCCCCGGCCGGTTTAACTTCACATTTTCCCTTCTTCGCCTCTGAGTTTTAGTGTTTTGATGTAATCCCGCGCTGCACTTCCTTTTGTGGTTGGCATCCTTTTCCTTGATCCATTCTTCTGATAGCCCACGAAAGGCACGGATAGAACACTGCAATGAGATATATCTGGCGTTTAATCCTGATAATAACCGGTTTCTTGATACTGGCTCTGAGAGTGCCAAACGAAATTACTTATCCTGCCAGAGAAACTGGAATGGCCTATAATTTGTGACGCATTAAGGAGAAAATTTCAGAGAACGAAGAGGCAAGGAGGCTTTCAAATAATGGAAAATAATGAGAAAGAAATTCTATATAATGGAATTCGTCTGCCGGAAGAGTGGCCCCCACGAAATTTGTGTGACACAACCCTTTCACCTATCTCAGTACCATACTTAGAAAATCCCCCGACAGTTATTTATATAGATAAGGGAAGACAACTGTTTGTAGATGACTTCCTCATTGAAAATACCAATCTAAAAAGGGATTTTCACACACCACGCTTATATGAAGATAATCCGGTTTTAAAGCCTGAAACGCAACTGGAGATCAATAATGGGAAATATCCGGTTGCCTCTCCGTTTAATGACG
>JAAXHD010000051.1 GCA_012271015.1 Candidatus Poribacteria bacterium
TAAGTAATTACGGATTTTACTATAACGTCTATTTATGACTTACGATACCATCGTCTGATCTATAAACCAAACGGAACCTATAACTTATTCCCAATTCGTCCGAAAAACCTATCGGAAATGATAGATCCGCACAGGACGGTTCAGGCTCGCAACTTCCCCGAATGCCCACATATTCTCAGACCTTACGATGGTAGTGAATTAAGGAAATTTAGGTTGGAAGCGTTGCATACGCTGTCACATGCAACGGCAAGAAAAACGGACGTTTCGACGCGAGAACCTCTTCTCGAAGTCGTGCGGCTAATGTATCAACATCTACCTGTTTCGCCGTCGCCAGACCGTATTTTTCTAAGAGGGGAAGGAGACTCTGAAAGATAGTCGCCATGTATCTATAACCTGCCCAAGTTTTAGCGGCACCGATGGGAGATTCAAGATGCATCGTTGGTGGCGGCAAACCTGCGTTAACAAAAGCCCGATAAAGCCCGATGCCCATGTCAAGATGTGCTTCTGAATGTTCAAACACATCCAAAATCCATCTAATCAGTTGGTTGATAAGAGGCGTATCGGGGTGCAAAAACGCGGGATAGAGCGTGTATTCGGGTTCCTGAAACGCCGCAATACCGCCCGGCTTTAAATGTGTTATGAGCTTCGAGAATGCCTTCCCCGGATCCGCCATATACATCAACACAAACCGCCCGACAATAGCATCAAATTTGCCCGAAAAGGCAAGCATTCGCGCGTCGCCCGCAATAAATTCTATGTTTCGCATGCCTGCATCGGTCGCTCGTTGGCGTGCAGTGTCAAGAATTGCGGCATTGACATCTACACCAATAACCTGTCCTGCCGGTCCGACGAGTTCAGCGAGGGTGAGAGCAACATCACCAGCACCGCTACCGATTTCAAGGACTCGCATCCCATCCGTTATGCCGGCTCGCTTACAGAGACGTTGCGTCGACTCCCCGTAGATTCTTGATTGCTCAATGAGACGTGTTGTTTCGTGCGAGGTGCGCCCTAACGTATAGGTAGCATCGCGAGGGGACGCATGTAAGCTACCTGAGTTATTTTTCGCCATGCATGGAACCATCTATGCCGTTAGAGAGGCATACGCCGTGATATGTGGTGGCAACAGGAGCGGTCGTTTTGATGTCGCGACTTCCACCTGTATTCGTTCTGCGAGTGTGTCAATATCGATCTCCTCAGCCGTGGCAATGCCATACGCTTCCATGAGTGGCACGAGACTCCTAAAACTGTTTGCGAGATACTCAAACCCGGGCCAGCCTTCAGGACCGCCCATAGGTGCCTCAAAATGTAAGGTAGGCTCAGGCAAACCGGCATCAACGAACACCCGGTAAAGTTCCATACCCATGTTGAGATGTGCCCCTGAACGTTCAAACACTGCAAGCCCCCATTCAACCAACTGATTTATCAAAGGTGTATCCGGATGTATAACCGTCCGGTAGAGTGCAAGTTCAGTATCCTGAAAGGCGACAATTCCGCCGCTGCGGAGATGGGTAACTAACTTTTTAAGTGCTTCCGCTGGGTCTGCCATATACAACAGGACAAGTCTACCGACAATGGCATCAAAGTCGTCAGGGAGTTCAAGGGTTCGGATATCACCCGCAATAAATTCAACATTCGTAAAGCCTGCGGTATCCGCTCGAGCTTGTGCTGTTTTGAGAACATCAGGGTTAACATCTACACCAATAACTGTGCCGTCGGGACCGACAAATTCGGCGAGTGTGAGTACCACATCGCCAGCACCACTCCCAACATCAAGGACTTTCATCCCTTTCGCAATACCGCTCCTGAGAAGGAAACGCCGTGTCACATCGTCATAGAGTTGTGATTGTTCGATTAAGCGTTCCGTCTCTCCATCGCTGCGGCCCATTGTATATTCCGCATCCGTAGAGTGATTGCTCATTTCAATGACCTCATTTTCAAAAAAATGTCGAAATGTCTATCTACTCTCATAATTTGCCATAAAGACCGTGTGATTCCTAAAAACTGTAACCAACTTTAGTATACCAGAACGCACCGCCAAACCCATAAGGACTATACTCACCGAAAGGCCTACCGACGATTGCACCTGTAAAGTTTTCAATATCGGGATCCGAGGAAGTGACGTTATCGGGTTCTACATTGAGAACATTATTCACACCAATTGCAATGCCCAAGTTCTCAATGACCGTGTAACTCACTTCAAGGTCCACCAGAAACGCACCGCCATAGGTTTGTGCCCCGACAGCGTTCTCGTACCAAGGACCGTAATAATTGACTCTGCCCAATACACCTAAGGTGTTGCCGATGGCTTGGGTCAACGTCACATTTCCGCGATGCCGAGGAATTCCTTCCTGTATTAGGTTGATACGGACTTCGTTGAGAATATCGGGATTGTGTTGCGTTACCTCTGTTGCGGTATAGTTGTAAGCAACGCTCAGTGCCCCTTCGAGTATGGGTGCCGTGAGAATTACATCAATCCCCTGCGTGCTCGTTTCAAATTCATTGGTAAAGAACCGGAATTCTTGCAAGTTCCCAGCACTCGTGATCCCCTCAGCGACAAGCTGCTGGATTTGTGCCTCAGTAATATCTGGGCCACGGTTGAAGTCCCGTGAAGGTGCTAACCGATCCTCTAGGGTGATGTTGAAGTAGTCAACCGTGAGGCTCGCAATCGCGTGACTGACCACTGTTCCAACCGTGAAATTCTTTGACCTTTCCGGTTCGAGTGCTTTACCACCCACCAAACGTGCGGCACCATGTGTAGAAGGAATCGTTCCTTTATTGACCAGCATGTTGTTCTCACCGAATTCCGTTGTGACGTTAAAGGCGTTTTGTTGTCCCGGTGTCGGTGCTCTGAACCCGGTGCTGTAACTGCCTCGCGCCCTCAAATCAACAATCGGATCCATCGAAAGCAATTCTTTGAGCGTGTCGGCAATGCCGTAGTTCGTTGCGATCTTGTAGTTGATTGTGCTCCCAAAATCATCGAAGTACTCACCACGGACAGCGGCATTAATCGTCCAAAAGTCAACAGGACTCAACTCAGTTTCCAAATAGCCAGCGAAGTTAGACCGAGTCCAGCTTCCTTCGGTAATATCACTGAAACCGGGGAATCCGTTGGAACCCGAGCTAAATCCTTGGCTTGCCAACGGACCAATTTTCCACGACTCGATCTGTCCCTGCACAATCTCAAAGGTCTCTGTTCGATATTCCAAGCCTGAGGCGAGGAATACCATATCGTGCAATGGATACGTCAAATCAAGGTTAATGTTCGTATCCGCTTGGATATAATTGCCTGGATCAAATTCAGTCGGTGTGTCGGGTCCAAGTGAGGCGTTGACCGTATTTCTGATAAAGAAATCGGAGAGGTGCCGTCCATAGGAAGCACTTAAATTCCACCCGAGATCCTCTGCGATGGTTCCCTTCAGACCAATGAGAAGCGAAGCATCTTGGGTATCAGCCCCGAAGCGGGGAGTAAACCCACCGGGAAAGAGTTCTTGGAATGTGAATAGATTCGGGTCAGAAAAGACCTGTTGCAAGGCAACCGCATCTGGAAGGTTGTTGGTTATCGGGATATCGTCAGCATCGTGAGGCGACAACTCGGTAAACTCTTGCCCAGCAGCCTCCGCTGCTTGCTTTCGGGCTTCCCAGGCCGTCATTTCTGCTGTCAACCCCCGCAAATTCCCGACAAGCAGCGTCTTACCACCAGTATTGCTAAACACGGCACCTCGGGTATTCGGATTTCGGAAGTAGAATCCGCCTTCGACTTCCTTTTGTGCGTAGTTTGCATGACCGTAGAACTTAATGTCATCGGTAATGCTCGCACCATAGTTCGCGAACAGCTTAATATCGTTTCTAATAATAGGATGTCCCCAGGGTTGGGCGGGATCAGCGACATCTGTGTTCCCAGCATTGATAAGTGCGGCGGCATCATCTCGCTGTATAGAACGGTCTGTCTCATTCATGCCACCGTATTCCACACTAAGGTTCGTCCAGAGATCCTCTCGTCCCAAACCGATATTCCCTGCGAGCGCGTATGCGAGACCATCACCGGCTTGGTAAATACTGGGTTTAATTTCAAAAGATCCCCCTTCATAATTATCTTTGAGTTGCAGGTTCATGACCCCCGCGATCGCGTCGGAACCGTATTGCGCCGACGCGCCATCTCGCAGCACCTCTACCTGTTTCAGGGCAATGGAAGGGATAGGAGAAAGATCAGCCCCCTGTGCCCCATCGGACAATCCGTTCCCGAGCCACGCAATCACAGAGGCACGGTGGCGACGTTTACCGTTAACCAGCAGTAACGTATGATCTGGTGCCAACCCGCGTAGATTCGCGGGACGGACGACAGTGGCGGCATCAGCGATCGGTTGTGCATTAACATTGTAGGACGGTACTAAGTTCCTTAGCAGGTCAGGGAGATCCGCGCCTCCCTGTCTTACAAAGTCCTCACTCGGTAAAACATCAATAGGGACCGCAGATTCAAGAACCGAACGCGGTTTTGCCCGCGTACCAACCACAACCATCTCTTCAAGCGTTATAACTTCCTGTTCAGGTGTTGCTTCACTTGATTCCATCTCGGTCTCTTGTGCTATCGCTATGGCGGCCGAACCGATAAAAACCGCCAAAACGAGGGGCATCAAAAACATCACCATTTTAAAATCAAGTGTGACTTTCATAAATGAAACTCCTTCATTTTTTAGTTAAAAAGAGATTATTATCCATACACGAGATAGATTTAGAAACTGTATCCGACTTTGGCATACCAGAACGCTCCATCAAACCCGAAGGGACTGAACTGACCATATTTGTTGCCGACAGAATCAGCACCATTCGGATTTTCATCGGGATAGGTATTAAGGATATTTCTTCCACCGAGCGTGAGAGTCAATCCGGCACCCACGGTGTAAGAGGTTTCTAAGTCGAAAATAACCTTTCCAGAGTATTCTCCAGTGCCTGGCACATCTGGATTCTGTAAGTAATCTTCAGAATCGAACCAACCGCTGAAATAACTGGCACGTCCGAGCACCCCCCACGCCTCCGTTATGGATTGAAAGACAGTTAGGCTGCCTCGGTGTGCGGGTAAATTCTCTTGCAGTTCCCTGATTCGATGATCGTCCAGCGTGTCCGGATTGTGATCGGTAACTGTGGTGTTCGTGAAGTTATACACAGCGATGAGGCTTCCATTGGGTATTGGTGCTGTAACGACGGTATCAATACCATTGGTTGTAGTAGAGAAGTCATTGATAAAGAACTGGAATGTTTCCAGATTCGCCGCGCTGGTTACACCTGCGGCGATGAGCTGCGCCTTCTGCGCGTCAGTTAATTTAAAGTGTTGTGACACAGATAACCGGTTTTTCAGCCGAATATCAAAAAAGTCCATCGTGAAATTTACGCCCAAAATATCGACGGTAAATCCACCTGTGAAGTTATTTGACGTTTCCGGGTCAAGCGAGTTATCTTCCTTGCCTGTCACAACATCAACAGCGGGGTTGGTGGAAGGAATTGTTCCTTTATTAACGAGATCACCCTTCGCAAAATCGTATTCAGTGGTAATGTTGAACGTATTTTGCTGTCCCGGTGTCGGTGCGCGGAACCCGGTACTATAACTTCCCCGCAACCGCATGGTTTCCGTAATTTTGTAGTTTGCAGCGGCTTTGTAGTTCAGGGTACTACCGAAAATCTCAAATTGTTCACCGCGCACAGCGAGCGCGATCAGGAGCGGATCAATCGGTCTGATTTCAGTTTCCAGATACATCGCAACGTTGGAACGGTACCACTTGCCTGCTGCAACCGGGCTGAACCCCGAAAATCCATTGGATGCGGCAGTGAAGCCTTGCGCCGCGAGGGGCCCAATCTGATGCGACTCGCGTTCCCCCTCTATGATTTCAAATCCTTCGTCCCGATATTCCAAACCCGAAGCGAGGAACACCATGTCGCTGAGCGGATAGGCTACATCAAAGTTGAGGTTATAATCCGTCTGGATATAGTCGCCCGGATTAAAATATGTCGGTGTATCGGGTCCGAGGGAGGCATTGACGGTGTTGAAGATAAAGAAATCAGCATGGTTCCGTCCAAAAGAGCCACTCAGATCCCACGTTAAGTCCTTACCCAACGCTTCTTTGAGTGCGGTGCCTTTAACGCCAACAACGACGGAAGTATCCCACATGAAAGCACCGAATCTGGGTGTGAACCCGCCTGGGAACATCTCTTGGAATGTGAATAGATTTGGATCGTTCTTGACAGCTTGCAACCGTGCGGGATCCGGAACGTGGTTGGTTATCGGGATATCGTCAGCATCGTGCGGTGAGAGTTCGGTGAACTCCTGTCCTGCAGTTTCCGCTGCCGCCTTTCGGGCTTCCCACTCCGCCATCTCGGCTGTCAAACCCCGCATATCCCCGACGAGCAACGTCTTGCCACCTGTCGTACTAAACACACCGCCGCGGGTATTCGGGTTACGGAAATAGAACCCACCTTCAACGCGCTTGCGGGCGTAGTTGGCATGCCCATAGAAATCAATAGTATCTGTGAGGGTGGCACCGTAGTTGGCAAACAATTTGACATCATTCTCTATAATCGGTTGCCCCCAGATTTGCGCAGGGTCTTTCACACTGAAATTGCCTGCGTTAATCAAGGCTATGGCATCATTACGTTGGATAGACCGGATGGTCGGATCTGCGCCACCGTATTCAAAGCTAAGGCTACTCCAGGCATCTGGATTCCCTAAACCGAGATTCCCTGCGACAGCAAACTGCCGACCATCGCCGTATTGGTAGATACCGGGTTTGAATTCAAACGAACCGCCTTCGTGGTTGTTTTTCAATTGGAAGTTCATCACACCCGCAATGGCATCAGAACCGTATTGTGCGGATGCGCCATCACGGAGGACCTCTACCTGTTGCAGGGCAATTGTGGGAATAGGTGCCAGGTCAGGTCCCTGTGAGCCGTCAGACAAACCGTTCCCGAGCCAGTGAATCACCGCGGCACGGTGTCGCCGTTTACCGTTAACCAGCACCAGCGTATGGTCTGGGGCAAGTCCCCGTAAATTCGCCGGACGAACCACCGTTGACGCATCACTAATCGGCTGGGTATTGATGTTATAAGAGGGAACCAAAGTTCTCAGCAGATCCGGTAGATCGGCACCCCCCTGCTTTTCAAAGGATTCGTTTGACACAATATCGATCGGTACTGCCGAATCCAAGACGGAGCGCGGTTGCGCACGGGTACCTACGACAACGAGGCTTTCAAGTCTCACAGGATCACTTTGAGATGCCTCCTCAGATGCTTCAGCTTCGTCCGTGGATGCAGCTTCCTCTGCTTCCTCCGCTTGTTCGGAGTGTTCGTCAGCCATAACGGTCATAAACGCGCACATTGAAATACCCATAAGGATACTGAGTGCAAAAACGATTGACTTGATATATTTACTGTAATACATGTAATCTTCCTCTTCAATTTGACATAAACGCCAAACCTTGAAATTTGCTGTTATATAACGTGAGTTTGATAAATATTTGTCCAATTTTTTAAAGAAAGAGAACCCTTTTGGTATAATGAAG
>JAAXHD010000286.1 GCA_012271015.1 Candidatus Poribacteria bacterium
GAAAAAAGTTCACGCAATAGTTGCCCTAATAGTGAAAAATACCATCATGGCAAAGAAAAAAGGTCGCCGCTCCCTAAATGTGGCTCGGAAGCGCGAAAAACGAAATCGCGACCGAAAATTTAGACAAAAACGACTTGCGATCGAAAAGCAACGTAGACTCCCTTATGAAAAGTCAGAAGAAGAGCATTTACACGCCTGTATCTCACAGAGCCGAAAACTGCTTGACGAACCTGAGTTTGAAGGTATACTTTTCGATTTTGAATTGATGTATACACAAGTGACGGAAGTACTTGACCATCAGCAAACAGACGAGACAAACCCACTCATAGATGAACCTAAAGAAGACCTCATCCATCTAACAACAAATGTAACTGAAGATGCCACGAGAGAAGAGGAACTCAATTCTTTATCGGAAGCAGAACATGCCTGCGAACATTTTCGGTTAGAAGTGCTCCCACATCTCGTTACACCAGATTTTATGCAACAATTAGTGCAAGCACTCACGGCATGTGAAAAACGTCTTAAATTAACAGGCAACCGAGAACTCGCAGAGGTCGCTTATGTTACCCGTTCGCTCTTCGAAGCCGCTCCAGCGGAAATACTCACATTCCACCCGATGATCCAAACTATCGGTATCGAGACCCTACGGATACTTGTGGAAGAACCGAACATAGTTATTGACAGACATGAGGAGGTCAAGGAAATTTTTTCTAACGTTCTGGAATACGAAGATTCAGAAACGTATGAATCCCAACCAATTTCCGTCTTTTCAGATACCGGACAAAACTCGGAACGCGACAAGAAAGGTGCCTCCGAATTTACCGTAACAGAACCGGTTTCGCTGGATTTGGATACAGTCAACACTGAAGAAACCGATATCGAACAAGATTCGCCTTCTCCTACAGAGAATTTCACATCGCCTCCAGAGCCGAGCGAATTCTCTGACACGCCTCCCTTAGAAATAGAAATATCAGCGGTGTCGCCCGACGAACTTCCTGCTCGGGCACTTTATAAAAACTTCAACGGCTTGGCGATCAAAAAGAGTTTCGAGGAGTGGACAGACGACACGTCCTTACAAGAGGGACTCACCAACTACGCGTTGGTGAATGAAAGCGAAGAACAGGTTGAATTCGTTGATGCGGAAAATGAACGCTATATCACTGTTACCGAAGAGCGGCTACAGTTACACGCACGCTCAGCAGCAGAACTTACTATCGCAATGGCAGAGGTAGAAGCACAGTGTACATCGGCAGTCATGTATCTTGCCAAAACAATCGAAGAAAGGGGGTAATGTTATGCCACGAAGTAAAAGCGGACAGGTCCGACGCAGGACACAAATCCGCCAACGTCAACAACGGCGAATCAAAAAAAAGAAAGCAGCATTGAAAGAACTCTTACAGAACAGCGGCACTTAATACACTACATTTCGATAGCGGCGGGTCGCCGTACCCGCCTACTCTATCTTTTCAAAGTGAACAAACTCTGAGGGCTGCAACCGGACAGAATCCCCACGACTCTCTTCAACATATCCCATCCTCAACAGTGTGATCACTTCATGAGAAGTCGGAATATTGAAAAATTGACGAACGCGTTCACGATCCATGGGATGTTCCAAAGGAGCACTGACAAACTGGACACCGATACCCAAAGCAGTTGCAGCGAGAAGTACATTCTGAATTAACATCCCCATACTCAACCACATCCATCGTGTTCCGCCGTCGCCGGGCGGATATCTCTTGCAATTCATCGTAATTAGCATGAGCAGCGGTGCCTCACGAACCTGTCCCGCGATCTCTTTCGCGGGTATCTTCCCTGCCCCTAAATGCCCCAAAAGTGTGAACGATTTCGCGTTTTTTAACAATCCTTCTAATAACTTGTCCGGTGCGTCCTGAATCAATTTCGGCAGTGTAACGTGGTCAGTAAGTAACACGCCATCACCTAACGCCTTCAACTCCGACTCCGTGAGGCGCATCCAACGGCTATTGTCATCAAGAAACTTGGCATCTTTGAATTGTTCAACGATAGCGCGCTCCGTCACCTCGGCGAGTGTCGCCTTACCTTCTGCTTCCTGAATGAGCACAAATTCCCAAGGTTGCACATTGAACGGTGATGGTGTCCATCGCGCAGCCTCAATGAGTTTTTCAAGGTCTGCGGCATCAATTGCGCGGTTCTGAAACGTACCGCGATGGCTGCGTCGTTGCGTTATCGCGTCAAAAACATTCATAGATTTACATAGTCCCGATGACGTTGTAGGATTTCTGCTGGTGATGCTGTCCCGGTGGTACCGATCTTGGTAACGGTAATTGAAGCCACCAAATTGCCGACATAAGCCGCTTCAACGGGTGCCTTCGCTTGTGAACAGAGCGTTGCGACAAGTCCTGCTGAAACACTGTCCCCTGCTCCAACAGGATCGATCTCATCATCCATCGAGACACCGGGGATATGTGTAAACTTATCCGCATCGTAGACGAGGATACCGTTTTCACCGAGGGTGACATACACCGTCCTTTGGGTTTGTGCTGCGAGTGAAACGGCGGACTGCCTCGCCTCTTCAATGCTGACCTCCTGTCGATTCCACTCGGGTTGAACAGCACGTTTCGCCTCAAATCGATTCGGTTTAATGATAACGTTTCGATACTTGCCAATCCTCGTACGAGCGTCAGCAAAAAAGATTTTATCAGGAAACGCCATTCCCAACTCACAGAGTTCATCTCTCACTCGGTTAGTGACAACACCCAAGTTCTCAATCGGCATCTGATCGCCGACAATAATACCATCAACAAGCGGTATACAATCTCGAAGGGCATCAATCACAGCAGTTTCAACCGCCGTATCCATCGCCGATTGGTTCTCAATATCGAACCGCGGCCCCTCCGTCTCTACGCCTTCATATCCACGATGAATCGGTTTAAGATAGGTAGGCGTTACCCGCCCTGGTACCTGTATCATATAATCTGTTAGACACCCATTCGTTTGTAAACAATCCAGTAGCGTCCCGCCGAACCCGTCTTCACCAATAACCCCCAACGTATAGACCCCGCCCACACCTAATGCCTTCAGGTTATTTGTAACCGTTCCAGCGGCACCCGGGCTATAGCGTTGTTCGACAACGGGGTTGGTATGCCACGGCGTTTCCAAGGACAGGGTTGAACGGGTTTTATCTATGTACCAGTAGGCATCAAGATAAAAATCGCCGACGACTAGAATCCGCTGGTCTTGAAATTGGTTAAGAATCGTTTTCAGGCGCGCTTCGCTAATCAATGTGCTCCTCCAGTGCCTTAAATACACAGCAAGGTAGAGGATCATTATAGCACATCCGTCCTTTTTGGGGTAGCACCAAATTGAGCAATCACAAAAAACGCCCAATTTGCAATATCACTTCAGATGTGGTAAAATATAAGGAGTCCACTTTTTTAGAGGAAGTTTAGCCCCTTCCCAGTAACGGATGGGGATTCCGGCGCTGAAAGCCACGCCGAAAGCCATCACCTTAACACTTGGAGAATATCTATGTACAAAATCGGACTTATCCCTGGCGATGGAATCGGCCCCGAAGTGACGCGTGAAGCGATGAAGGTATTCGGGGCAGTAGCCGAACCAGCAGGCATTCAATACGAAACAGTCGAATACGATGTCGGCGGCGACCGGTATCTGGCGACCGGAGAAGTGTTGCCGGATTCAGTTTTAGAGGAACTCCGGGGATTAGACGCCATCTATCTCGGTGCAATCGGGCACCCCGATGTCAAACCTGGTATTTTAGAGAAAGGCATCCTGCTCAAGGTCCGGTTTGAACTCGATCTCTACATCAACCTCCGACCCGTCAAACTCTACCCCGGTGTCCCAACCCCCGTGAAAGACAAGGGACCTGAGGAAATTGATTTCATCATCGTTCGCGAGAATACCGAAGGCTTATACGCTGGCATCGGGGGTTTCCTGAAACGTGGCACGCGGGATGAAGTTGCGATTCAGGAGATGATTAACACCTACAAAGGGGTAGAACGCTGCGTCCGCTATGCTTACGAACTCACCCAAAAACGTAACAAGGAAAATACGCTGACGCTCTGCGACAAAGCAAATGTCCTCACCTATGCACATGATCTGTGGCGCAGGGTCTTTGACGAGGTAGGCGAAGATTATCCTGATATCAAGAAGGAATATGCCTTTGTCGATGCGACAACAATGTGGATGGTGAAAAACCCAGAATGGTTCGATGTGGTTGTGACATGTAACATGTTTGGCGACATCATCACCGACCTCGGTGCGATGATTCAGGGGGGCATGGGTGTCGCCGCATCTGGCAACCTGAACCCAGAAAGTGTTGCTATGTTTGAACCCATTCACGGCTCCGCCCCGCGTTATACCGGCAAAAACCAGATCAATCCCATCGCGGCGATAGGCGCGGCTGGAATGATGCTCGACCACCTTGGACATACAACCGAGGCGACAAAAGTAGAAAAATCTATCAGTGACCTACTGGCAAGTGGGAAAATCAAGGATTTGGGTGCTGGACGAATGGGTTATACGACTGAAGAAGTTGGTGATCTTGTTGCGGAAGGGCTGTAATTGATTCGGGTAATTTCCTGATGATATTCGGTGCGGTTACAAACCGCACCTACCAGGCATAGGGAAAGCAGTGCTGAAAAGAAGTCTTTGGATCCATCCTATCTTCAGAGTAACCGTGCTGTAAAATTAATCCGATCTGAATAGCGGTTCCAACGATTGAAGGTGTACATATCGTAAGCACTCAACGGTTTGTAACCAGTGCTCTTGAGCAGGTCATTAACAGTACTAACTTCAAAAATTCGCTGTTGGTGGACCTCTTCATAACGACGAAACAGATCGCCCTCTCGGATAAAAAAGGTTAAAACCGTGCGACACATTTTACTGTGATGGAGGTAGTTGTTTTTCCAAATATAGGTATAATCATCATAATTTGACGCGAACGTTTTGTTGTGAAAATGCTCAACGATGTTCCGTTCCGTCGTCACGTCAAAGATAAATAAGCCGTCCGGTTCGAGATGCTCAGCGACACACTGAAAGACGTTGCTTAATTCGGTTTCATCGTAGGCATAATTAATGCTATCGTAGGTGCAGAGGACGGCATCAAATCGTTGGTTGAGTTGGAACTCGCGCATGTCCCCGTATTCGAGATCAATATCTACATCGTGCGCCGCGGCTTTTTCCTTCGCAAGGTCCAGCATACCAACTGCTCGGTCCACCCCAGTCATCTCATAGCCTCTCAATGCGAGTTCTATCGTCAACGCACAGGTGCCACATGCCAAATCCAGAACCGTGCGTGGCTTGTAATCATATTTGTCGAAAAGCGACTCAATATAATGGGTCCAACGCGTGTAGTTGACGTTCGTCATCATTCTATCGTAGGCGTAGGCGAATTTCTCATAAGGGGGAGTTAGCTGTGTCCGCATCGTTTAAGTGTCGCTTGCAAACCGATACTGCAAGTCACTCGGTCCCTCCTTTAACTCCCACAGAGGCGTCCATCATCCGCAGGAGCGTGTTAATCTCATCGGCATCCCAAGATTCATCAGCGTTCGCTTCTATCGCATATCTACCAACGGCTCTGATTTTACGGAGACTGATCCGCCCCGTAAGGAAACTGAACGGCAACTGCTTCCCGGCTGTTTTGGCACGATCAAACGTAGCCTCAATGTCATAGCGGTCTACCCCTTCAGGGGCTTGTCGAATCAACGCATCTTTCACCATATCCGCGCCGAAACCAAATAACTCTTTGATGATAAACCACTGCAAAACGGCAAGGCATATCGTGAGGATTAAGAGAACGGTCAAAACTTTGACGATGTGCCGTCTCCACGTTCCCTGCTCAGTTGCCATGTTCGATTCTCCTTTTTTAATTATTCCTTTAATCCTTTATTTCACTTTACCTTACTACTTAAGACGCATATTGTCAATAGATTTTTCTGAGGTATCAGCGAGGCTAAAACCTTAACCGGGAAATAAACAGGAAAAAAATGAAGATAGGCATTGTAGGCAGACCACAAGTCGGAAAAACGACGGTGTTTAATACCTTAGCCCAATCCAATGCAGAAATTGGGGGCTACACCAGCCGAGGGCAAATTAACCTGAGCACTGCCAACGTCCCGGACGAACGTCTGGAACAGATAGCACAGATATCCGAATCCAAAAAAGCAACACCCGCTACAATTGACTATGTAGATGTTGCAGGGGTAACGAAATCGGAGATGGAGCAAGCAGAGTTAGATTCTGGGATGATCGCAGAGCTCCGCACGGTCGATGCCCTTGCACATGTCGTCAGGCTTTTTGAAAACGAAACGGTTCCACACGTTGACGGTAACGTTGACGCAGAACGCGATATTGAAAGTGTCGCCCTTGAGTTTGCACTGGCAGATCTGCAGATCGTTGAAGGCAGACTTACCCGACTCCGTAAGCAATTTCAAAATCAGAAACTTCCGGAACAACAAAGCGAGATTAAACTTTTAGAAGAATGCCAAAAAACCCTTGAGGCTGGAAAACCGCTCCGAATCCTTGACCTCTCTGCCAATGAAGAGAAGTTGATACGTGGTTACGGGTTTTTGACCCAGAAACCGTTGTTGTTAGTCTGCAATATCGGTGAAACACAACTCGACGCGACTGATGAAATTCTCGAACGCTTCAGTAAATATGAAACTGAACCCCAAACGACAGTCATCGTACTCGCGGCGCAGTTGGAAATGGAACTGGCGCAACTCGATGAAACGGATACCGAGATTTTTATGGAAGAAATGGGATTGCACGAATCCGCTTTAGAGCGGTTCATCCAGACTTCGTATCGGTTGCTAAGGCTACTCACATTTTTCACAACCGGTCCAGTCGAGACGCGAGCGTGGACACTGCGTGAGGGACAAACTGCCGTTGAGGCGGCAGGGCGCGTACACACCGATTTCGCAACAGGCTTCATCCGTTCCGAAACGATTCATTGGGCTGACTTAGTCGCGTGCGGCGGTTATCCACAAGCGCGTAGTAAAGGTTTGTTGCGAGCCGAGGGCAAGACCTATCAGGTCCAAGAAGGTGACATCTTACTCATTCTGGCAAATCCGACTCATTAAACGTATCATCCCGCAAATCAGCGATTGCCTCCATGATCTGATTGCCCATCTGTTGATACATCTCGCGCCTCGTCTCGAATTCCTCGGTAGTGAGTTCAAGAGGCGCGCCGAATGTGACAGTTAATTTTGATCGGCGCAACCGTTTACTGTTGCGTGGTAACATCCGTTCCGCGCCCCTGTGGAAAACAGGAAGCGTTGGCACGCCTGCCCGGTGTGCAATAAAACAGGCACCGTCGCGCGCTTTACCTAATGTACCATCGACACTACGAGTGCCTTCGGGGAATATAAGCACAGCGTTACCATTTTTCAAGAGAGAGATCGTGTTTCGTAACGCTTTTAAGTCGGGGGCACCTCTATTTACGGGATAAGCATTATAGGCTGAGATGAGTTTCCCTAAGCCCGGAATGTCGAATGCATTACTCCGCGCCATATAATGGACCTCACGGTTGGCGGCGGAACCGACGATAACAGGGTCAAGAAAACTCACATGATTTGAAAGAAATAAAACTCCGCCCTCTCTCGGAATATGATGAACGCCTCTCGCTTCAAGTCGTCCCATCGTTTTACAGAAAAGATTTGTAAGTCGATGTCCCCATCGGTAGAGTGCCCGAGGGGTCCAGAACTGATTATCGGTATACCACATAAAAAATATCAGGGTTACAAACCCTGCCTACTATCATCGTTCGTTTGCACACACGCGTGCAATAATAAAATCAACCACTTCTTCAATTGTTTTATCGGTTGTATCGACGATAATCGCATCGTCAGCCGCCCGCAAAGGACTGTGTTCTCGCGTCGTATCTTTTTGATCTCGCTCGCGAATCTCTGTTTCAACCGCCGCTAACGTCGCATTTTCGTTTTGTGCTTGGAGTTCGGCAAATCTACGTTTTGCACGCTCTGTTACAGAAGCATCAAGATAGAACTTAAAATCGGCGTTCGGAAAGACGATCGTCGTTAAATCCCTACCCTCAGCAATAATACCCCCTTCGTCGCCGATCCGCTGTTGATGTTTCACAATTTCACGGCGAATCTCTGGGATTTTCGCGACATCTGCGACCAATCTGTTGACCGCTGGCGTTCGGATCTGGAGAGACACATCTTCGGCATCGAGCAGAATCGTTTTGCCGTTATCCGTAAATTCAATATGACACGCCTTCACGCGGTCAATGAGTTTCGGGCTATCTGCTGCGAGTCCTTCCTGTAATGCCAACAGGGTCACCGCTCGGTACATTGCTCCGGAATCGAGATAAAGCAGTCCGAGTTTTTCTGCGATGCCCCGAGCCACTGTGCTTTTCCCAGACCCGGCGGGTCCATCCATCGCAATTGTCATCTGATATTCTGTCTTTTTCATCAAGTCCTTCGGGTTGGAAATCCCCAAATTTATTCGGGGGAGGAAAACCCATTCCTATAGTCGAAATTCAGGAGCGTGAGTACCTTAAAATCTGATTGTTTCTCATTTTGGCAAAGGCGTTGATTGTCTTCCAAAGTCATCCGTTGAAACATTCCAACTAAAAGTGAAATTTCTAATAGGAAAAATCGGGTCTTGCTGTAATACATTAATCAGGGCATCTGAAACTTTCTTCGACTCAGAACTTATAAAATCCGTTTCTTTATTATTGATTTCTTTTGGATTTTTTTGATTGATGTATTCATTAGGACGAGTATAGGGAATGGTTATCGTGAGTTGGTCTGGGAGAGTGATATTAAGGGATGCACTCTTGATAAGAAATGACTCTGAAACGTTTCGATCATTTAAGAGTTTTTGTTTTACCTCGTTCCACATATCAGACAGGAGGGGAACACTGTTTGAGTCCCAAGTTTTTTCTCCCATATCAAGAGACCTATATAGGTGAATGAGGGCATAATCAGCATCTTCTCTTTTATTATATGCAGCAATGGTAACTCGGTGTTTAGGGTCACTCCGATGGGGATCTCGCTCTGTAAATGCGCAAAGTACATGTATATCGGCATCAGGGTAAATAGCAATGCGGGGATAGTTGTCTGGATTTATTATTCCATTTTCTTTCGTTGAAACATACATGATTGTTTACCTTATGCTCGTCGATTGGTATGGCAAACGAAGGGCAGCGATTTCTAAATTAACGTGAGGATGTAAATGCCTGAGTGATTTTTACTTCTGGTGTGGAATTGTCAATTTTTTTACCCTGTGAGTTATCTTTTATGCTTCGCCAACCTATCATGACAGTCAACGCCACTAAGGGAATGCCTATGAGTGCCATCAGTCCGACTATAAGGGTTGTAACGAGCGACAGTCTTTTCTCAATGCTCTCAATCTTGATATCAATATATTCTTCTCAAAATTCTCTCTGTCTGCGTTGATTTCCTCCTTGACAATCAAGCGAATTTTATCCAAGTCTGCATCGGTTAGCTCGCCGAGTGCCGGCATCGCGATTACACAAAACAGAATTAAACAAAGCAAAACAGTTTTCATGGGATGATTCCCTTCCTTTGTATTTAGTAAATCATGTATGATTTCGCGTGTCAAGTGAAAAGATTATGAGCCTCCTAATGCTTTTTTTGCTTTTCGACGATAACCTGTGCTTCCCGAAGTACACGCTCAATCTCGACAAGGTTATCCGTCTGAAGCAAGGTTTTGAATTCAGTTAAGTTATCAACAATGTCATCTATGAGTGATAAAAGAACATCCGTATTCTGAGTAAAGATACCGGTCCATAAGTCGGGAGACCCGGCTGCGATACGGGTGGAATCCCGAAAGCCGGTCGCCGTAAAGTCCAAGGCCTTATGATGCTCTGTTTCCACATTCGCAACAGTGTTGGTGAGTAGGCTCGCAATGAGATGTGGGAGATGACTTGCGGCACCGATGAGCAGATCGTGGATTTCAGGAGAGAGGAGATGCGGAACGCCGCCGACAAATTCCCATAGACTTTTGACCTGCTGGAGGGCATCCGAATCTGTACTTTCTGTGGGTGTCACAATACACGTGGCGTTTTCAAAAAGTGTTGCCCGCGCCGCATCGACGCCGGTTTCGTGTGAACCTGCCATTGGGTGCCCACCTACAAAAGAAACGGGATCCGAACCCTGTTGCTTCAGCTGCGCCTCGACCGCCTGTACCAACATCGATTTCGTACTACCAACATCTGTTAGCACCATAGACTGCTGCGAACCAACAACTTCAACAATCTGCTGCACCAATACAGGAACCAATTCGACAGGCGTACACAGAACGACAAGCTCGCTTCCGCGTACCCCTTCCGCCACTTCTGTCGTAACCACATCAACTGCATCGTGCTGGCGCGCTTTTTCAAGCCTACCGATATTCCGCCCCAACCCGACACGTTGTCCTTGAAATCCATTCTTTTTCAATGCGAGTCCAAGCGATCCTCCGATTAAACCGACACCCCATATTGTAATTCGACGAAGTTGTTGTATTTGTCCCATAGTAAGTCTCGGAAACCTTCAATCTGCGAACATATCGCGGCATACTTGATAGGTAGAAATCTCACTATATTCTACGGGAATCCATGACTCTTTGTCAAGTGAAAAACGGTAGATGCGGTATCCTCACCAAATAAACCGATACATCGGCTTCTCCAAGAAGATACCGAGCAGTCCCCAGACACTCCCTACCAAGAATTCGCCCAAAATCAACCCCAAAAAGAACGGTGCGACCCGCCGAAACGTCCGCACACCACCGAACCGCAGAATGGCTAACTTGATGAAATAACTGATGAAAACCGAGAACCAGAAAAAGTTCACCGCCCACGTTCCAGAGATAGCGTATCCAATCGGATACAGGGGCCACCAGAAAAAACGGAGCCGTACCAAAGTAAGACCAAACGCGAACAGCAGTCCGCAAACCATGGCAATCAACGATGGAATGTCCACAGGCATCGGATTCGTCAGCCAACTCTGAGTGCGGTTAAATACAGACCCCGACCATACCTCAATCGCACCACTCTCATAACCGAGATGCAGCGCGCCCCAAAACGCCGCAAAAGGACTCAGCACCATCGCGAGGAGCATCGCTGCAGCAATCCTCCGCGAAGAACTGCGGGACCGTTCCGCCAATTTAAACCCTTCTAATTGATGCGGCATCGTATTGCCTCGGTAGGCCCGATTAAAACAGAATATCAGTGAAAAGAGTGCCAGATTCTGTCCGCCGAGCCGTCGCATCCCAAACATTTTGGGGAGTAAGACATCGGGTCCCATAGAGCGTAAGTCGTGGATCGGTGGACCCAGTTCAGCACGGACGCGTGTAATCACTGTCACCGTCGTCAGATGGATAGCAAAAACGAGTACCGCGACCCAGAAAGACATTCCTGCGATCCACCAGAAACCGGTGAGGATCAGAAATCCACAGATAAGCCCTAACACAGCGACGCGATAGGACATCGGTTCGTTGGACACTGTTCTTCTGCCTCCGTGCCACGCCTGTCTAAAAACATCTCGCAGATGGTCGCGCGCACTCCACAACGTCATACACAGGACCCCGACACAAACCCCGAACGACTGGTCGAAGATGAAGGGGAACCCCGGAATCCGTTGCAAGCCAGCAATACTTCCGAAGATCATCTCAAATTTCCAGAAGATGTAGAAGAACCAGAACGTAAACGAAAGGTCAAGCGGGATAAAATACGCCATCCCGACGACGAAGGGAAAGAAAACGATCGGTGTCCAACCAATTGCATTCCACGGTTTCGTCGTAAAGAGCGGTCGTAGATCGTAGAATTCACCACCAAGCCCTGGAAAGTTTGGAAATAGGAAATGCAACCCGTTAACGACATCTATCCCACCTGCCAGGATGATGCCGATCCATAACGGTTTTGAGCGGAAAAAGCGCGCCGTTGTCATCTGATATGGTAATTCAATGATCGGATAACTGAGCCGTTCTATTTCAATCCACTGCCTCCGTAGCATCACGTTGATGCAAAACGTCGTGAACAGCAAGACGATGATAAACCCACTCCACGCAAGCACAGGTTTCCACCACATCTCAAGATGTGGACGCAGGTAGAGGCTCGACTCGCCTGTAAAATAGACAGTCAAACGGTTCTTGTCCGTCAAAGCGAGCCAATCTGGGAGATACCGGTGGAAAAGCGTCGCCCATTCATTCTCCTCCGTTGCCAGCCAACCGACCGTGGCGATATTCGTAATAATCACCTCAAACAGGTCGTGTCCACAGATAGCCGAGGCTATGGATAGCATCGCGTAGAGCGTCAACAATTCGCCTTGCGTGAGTGCGGCGCGCGGTGCGAATCGATGAAGGATCGTATTGATGGCAATCAGGACAGCGAGTACGAAGATGGTATTGAAAAAGAGGGACATCGTCGTCGGGAATCCCTGATCCCAACGCAGCGATGCGAAGACCCAATAGTTATTGAAGGGAATCAGCACGAGTCCGAGCCAAATAATCCGCCACCGGATTTTCTGACGAGGAGAGGTAGAGAGGGCGGGCGAGTTTTGCTGCATAGATAGTCCCAGTCAAGACGTGTGTCGTTTACCCGTAAATTCGCAATGCCATTATACCGTAAAATTGAACTGCACTCAAGATTTTTGTTTGCAAAATTAAAACGGATTTGATAAAATATCACTCAAATTAACGCTAAAGTAATTTTCTTTTTTGCCAAACAAATGCACGCTATAAAAGAGGCACACTACAACCTCGGTATCGCCTATCTGGAGGCGGGACAATACAACAGAGCCATCCCTGAGTTTGAAGCAGCTATCAAGTTGGATGCGGATTTCATAGGTGCACATTGCGCGCTCTGTCGCGCTTATCTTGAACAGGACGAATTAGAGAAAGCTAGCACCTCAGTCACAGCGGCGTTAAAACTCGATAGCACTCACCAACCCGCCCTGCTGCTGTGTGACACCATAACACACGCGTACTACAATAAAGGTAAAGATCATCTCAACGCTGAGCGTTACACCGAAGCCGTCTCCATATTCCAGAAAGCTTTAACCCTTGATGCCGATTTAGGAGGCAACTCACAGGTCTCGGATATTGAGAGTAAGCATATCTATGCCCATCTCGGTGCCGCATATATCGGACTAAAGGCGTATCAGGAGGCAATCGATGCCTTACAAAACGCGATAGCCCTTGATGCCGATCTCGTCGATGCACACTATAACCTCGGTTATGCTTACGTCGAACAGAGACACTACGACGAAGCGATCCCACATCTTGAACGCGCCATCACCATTGCGCCGAATTTCAAACGAGCACACTACAACCTTGCACGCGCCTACCGAGAATCAGGCAATTTGGAAGCGGCGACACACGCCGTCACAGAGACATTAAGACTCGATGCTAACTATCAACGCGCCCATGAACTCGCGAACTCGATAAAACAAGCGCACTACAA
>JAAXHD010000414.1:0-795 GCA_012271015.1 Candidatus Poribacteria bacterium
TGTCCATGACGCGGAACCGGGTGATATTGGACGTGGAGGCGCGTTGTTCGATGTTATCCTTGACGATGACACTTATATCCCTTCTAACGATACTTGGAAGGCGGATGCGGGTCCACCGATCGCTGATCGGAATGATGGATGGGAACAACCCGATTTTGACGATAATGGTTGGGATAACGTGACACAACTTGACCAGTTTGGTGGAGGTATTTGGGGCTTCGGGGCAGCTACGATGCGTCAAACCTTGAAAGATCCAGATTCGACCGCATACTGGGTCTGGGCGGGTCCCAATGACGTTGAGGACGATGTCTATTTTCGAAAGACTGTTGGGGACCTACCAACAACGTCTGTCGAACCCAGTGGAAAAGTTACTACGACATGGGGTGCTTTGAAAGGTGAACGCTAAACAATGTAGGTGTCTTTGCTTGGGTGTTTCTCCAGGTTGAACGATACTAAGAAATCCGAGGCTGACATTTCAAAAACACGTTCTACCCAATACACCATAATACATACTCAAACACGAAGTGAAACCCAACTCCATACGAAAAGTGTTGGGTTTCACTTCCAGAACATGCGGCAAAAATTTATTATTTTCTGCTGTTAGCATGTCTTCTAACACGAATAACACGTTCCCTTAAATCGTTATCTTCTATTTCATGCGGCAATTTATTCGCTTTTGCTGAATTGCATTCCTTACAGGATAATGCCAGATTCTTTAATCTATTCGCACCTCCTCTACTTTTAGGAATTATGTGGTCTATTTCTAAAGGGACTGCTTCCAATCCGCAATAAGCG
>JAAXHD010000414.1:818-5868 GCA_012271015.1 Candidatus Poribacteria bacterium
AAAAAAATTCTTATATGGTCTTGGCATAAAAAACCTCCCTCTAAACTTTTTCAATGACCTCTGCGATTGTCCTGAAGACCGTCTCGATATCCGATTCCTCAAGGCACGAATAAGCCACCCGTAGTTCGGTTTCACCGAGTGAAATCGTACCGATGCCGTGTTCCTCAAGCAGCAGCTGCCGGACCTTCTCAGCGTTTCCAGATTTGAGGTTCAGACACATGAAATAACCCGCATGACTCGGATACACCTCCCAAAGTTTCGCATACTGTGCATCGGACGCTACCTCTTTTACCTTCAACGCGCGTGCCTTGAGAATTTCATAGTTTCGCTGTTTTTGCTCAGCATAACCGGGTGCCTTCATCGCTTCAAGGATAAGCGTTTGAGAAACTTGGGATGCGCCGGAGGTATTCGCTCGAATCAGTCCACTGAATTTCTGTTCAAGGGGTTGCATCGCTACCGCTCCGAGTCCGAAGCTGATAAATGCCACGCGTAGCCCCCACGCATATTCTTCCTTCGTCGCGCCATCTATCTTCACAGGTACTACATTCGGATGGCATCCGACCAACAACCCAAACAACGATTCGTGCATGACGGATGCATCGTACCACAATCCCGAGTAGGCATCGTCAATCATAACAAGGATACGACTGCCAGCGTCAGCACGTGCGACAATTGCGTCCACAATACGCTGTGCTTCCGTGGGGTTAATCGCGTAGCCGGTTGGGTTGTGCGGAAAATTCAGGAGAATCAGCAATTTTTTATTGGTTGTGTTGGTGAGTATTTCGCGAAATCCGTGCGTGTTAAAATCTTTTGCAGCGTTGAAGAACGGGTAAGTTCGAAGCCTTGCTCCTGCTTTGGTCTGGAAGATGAGCCGATAGTTGCCCCAGATCTTGTCGGGAAGGATGAGTGTGTCCTTGCTGTCTACAAAAAGTTCGGCGAGCAGACTAAACCCGTGCGTCATTCCACTCGTCACAATCGGTAGACTCAGGGCTGCTTCTGTGAGTAAGGCGTTTTCTTTCAAAAGATGTGTTTTCCACGCCTCGCGTAATTCGGGTTGACCGAGTACAGGAGCATACCCGTAGATGCTTTCCAGTGATAACTCAGGGACGAGTTCCCGCGAGACGGCGAGGTGCATCATGTCATCCGTATGATGTGAGAAGTTTTGAGCGATTGCGCGGGTGGCATTGAAACGGTGCGCTTTTGTGCTCGCCTCCGCCGTTTGGCTTAAGATGCCTTTCGGTAGATAGATACGTTTCCCTAATTTGGAGAATAGTGCGAAAACTGACGGCGCGGTGTCGTGAATTTGGTCGTTTAATTCAATTGCTATAGGATTTAAGTCTTGCATATTTTTCTAAATCGTGAAGAATAATAAGCGTCTAGAAGATGAAAAACAGAAAGATTTTCCGAAGTTAATTGTGGACTGCCAGCAACTTAATGTCAACCGGTTTTTCCGAATACCCGTTTAACGAAAAAAAGTTCGGCAGTAGGATCAAAATATGAAAACATTTTTGAAAAGACTGACATTTCTCATTATTTTCATCATCGCAATCGGTGCCGGCATCTGTGTCTATCTCCTCCAAGCCCCTCCGGTTGAACAGAAAAAGGTACCGAAACTCCAAATTCACACGCGGACAGCCCTACGCGGGAGACCCACAACTGACTCGAAACCGATTGTATATACCAAAGATGTTTACCGATTTAGCGTGGATCCACAATACATTAGCAACCTGAACAGCGGTAAATTGGAGCGCGAACTTCTGTTTACCGCGGGATTAGCGCATCGTGCAAGATTGAAAGCGGAACGTTTGGACGCGTCTTTGAGAACAGCAACCAATTGGGAAAAGATGTTTGCAGATATGACAAAAAATATCCGATTTCATCCGAGCACAACTCCTGTTGAAGTTTTGCTAAGTGGTGAAGAGTGGCTACTCAGGAGTACCACAGGGGCTGCTTATACAGTCGTGAAGTCTGACAACAATGTTGAGGTTTATCTCCCCGATTTAAGAGAAGCGTTCGAGGCACACAAAATTTCACTCTCAAAGGATTTGGAAATCTCCATTAAACAGACAAACAGACGGTGGCTCATCAAGGATAACGGATATAAGCAGGCTTACAGTGTTGTGAGAGGCGAAGGGAAACTCAACGTTTTTCAGCTATCGAAGTATGAGATTCTGACGTTTCTGTTTGAGGCAGATGTGGCATCGCAGCGTTCCCTCACGCAAGGAAAGGTACCCTCTAAATTGATGCAAGAATTTGTTGCGGCGAAGATACCACTCTCGCGACGTGCGCGGGTATCAGCAAACGAAGACGGCATGAGTTGGCAGATAATCAGTCCTCCCCTGAAATATAATATCCGAAACGAGCACAACCGATTGAAGGTTTATCTGGATCTTGAGAGCAGATGGCTCCGCATCAAGGCTGATGACACCACAAAAGGCTGGGTGCAAAGCGAGCGCGGTACCATCTTTGAACCCCCTCTGCCGACGCTGAGTTCACGTCAGCAAGCCAAGGAACGGCTTCTCGTACTTATTGATAGATTAAAAGAGAGAGTCGGGCTTTCCAATGGATAGAATAAAACCCAAGGTACTACGTCCCGGCAGCCGTATCGCAGCGATCTCGCTTTCTTGGGGTGGTCCCGGTACTATTCCCTACCGTTACCAAACAGGTAAACGTCAGTTTGAGGAAGAATACGGCGTGACGGTTCTCGAAACGGAACACGCCTTGCGCGATGCAGTCTGGCTTTCCAAAAACCCCGAAGCGCGTGCTAACGATTTGATGGTGGCTTTTGCCGATGAGACAATCGACGGCATCATCTCAACAATCGGTGGTGAAGATTCAATTCGTACACTTCCATACCTCGATCTGGATCTGATTCGGAATAACCCGAAGGTCTTCATGGGCTTTTCGGATACCACTATATCACACGCCGTCTGTTTTAAAGTGGGTATGGTGTCGTTCTACGGTCCTTCGTTTATGGCGGGGTTTGCCGAAAATGGCGGGATGTTTCCATACATGGTGGATTCCGTTCGGCGTACCCTCTTTTCCACCGACCCGATTGGTATTATTGAACCGAACCGTGCTGGATGGACAGATGAATACCTGCCGTGGGAGAATCCCGAAAACCAATCGATTCGTCGAAAATTGAACCCTTGCACTGGCTGGAAATTTCATCAGGACGCGGGCATCGTTGAAGGGCAACTTTTTGGGGGATGTGTTGAGGTTTTGGATTGGCTCCGAGGCACCGACTATTTTCCTCTTGCCTCCGATCTTCAAGGTGTCGTTCTCTTTTTAGAAACCTCTGAAGACGCACCACCGCCTTCGTTTCTAACGGAATTCGTGAGATGTCTCGCCGCGATGGGTATTC
The DNA here is from genome assembly GCA_012271015.1 of Candidatus Poribacteria bacterium. Classification (GTDB taxonomy): domain Bacteria; phylum Poribacteria; class WGA-4E; order WGA-4E; family WGA-3G; genus WGA-3G. The sequence goes on from JAAXHD010000414.1 coordinate 4,183, forward strand.
TTGAAGGACTTGGCGGTATTCTGCTCGGACGCCCCGGTGGAGGTGTTGATCCCAACACTTTCCACGCGTACGATACTGCACTTTGTGAAACGGTTCGTGAGGAATACGGGTTAAACGAGATGCCGATTGTCACCAATATGGACTTCGGGCACACCGATCCGATGTTCGTAATTCCGATAGGTATGAAAGTTCGTATCAACTCTACAAAGCAGGAAATCGCTATTGACGAGGCAGCAGTTATTCAAAACTAATAGAAAAACTTAACCAAAGTCTATAGCAATGCAGCAACGACGCATTGCGGATTTGAGAAAGCACCTACACTTTGCCAAGAGATTCTGATTGCTCGCTTGGCGAAAAATTAAAAAATGAAAATTCTTTTTTTATCGCCTACCGTGCCATTTCCACTCACCGATGGCGGACGCATCCGGGTGTTTAACCTCCTCAAACAGATTGCCACGAAAAACGATGTAACTCTGATCGCCTTGGAAACACAGCCGACAGATGCGGAAGGCGTTGCCCAACTCCAGCAATTAGGCGTTCAGGTCCACCTCGTCCCAAACGTACCGGTACTTCCACCTGTATCGCTTGGCACGCTCTTTAAAGCGTTCCTCAAACGACAACCGATCACCGTTGCCCGCTACGATCTCCCCACCTATCGCCAGAAATTTAAGGAGTTGATCGCAACTGGAACCTTCGATCTCGTCCATTATGAGATGTTTCACACGGCACAGTTTTATACAGAGACGCGCCTGCCGGGTGTGCTCTCACAACAGAACGTCGATTCTGCGATCTGGCGGCGGCTCTGTGGTGAAACTGCCAATCCGTTTTATAAGTTCGCGTACTGGACGCAGCAACTCGCATTCCAACGTTATGAGCGAGTGCTAAGCCCGAAATTTGACGCAGTGACGTGTACCTCTGACATCGATGCTATCGTATTCCAGCGGCACTGCCCGGAAGATGTTATTGAGATAATTCCGAACGGTGTTGATGTTACGCACTACCAACCCAATGTTTCCTCTGAAGCTCCGGCACATCTCATCTATATCGGGAGTATGGACTGGTACCCGAATGAAGACGCTGTTGGTTTCTTTGCGGATGAGGTCTTGCCACGGATTCAGGAGAGTGTCCCCGATGTTAGATTTTCGATCGTCGGTGGAAATCCATCGGCACGTGTCCAAAAGCTGGCAGAGAGGAAAGGGGTCGTTGTCACAGGACGTGTACCGGAGATTAAGCCCTACTTCGCTGAGGCGACGGTTTTCGTTGTACCGTTGCGTATCGGGAGCGGCACCCGCCTGAAAATCCTTGAGGCATTGGCGATGGGCAAGGCGATTGTCTCTACTTCAGTCGGTGCGGAGGGGTTAGATCTCAAAGACGGCGAGGAAATCTTCATCGCTGACGAACCTACCGTCTTTGCCGATGCGGCCACCCGATTACTCACAGATGCATCACTACGCCGTCGGATCGGTGGAAATGGCCGCGCCCGCGTGGAACGAGATTACGATTGGCGGAGCATCGGTGAGAAACTGCATATCCTTTATACCAAAATAAGTGCGCGCGATGTGTAAGCGAGTCTGTGGTATTATTTAAAACGCCCTTCAAGTTCATCCATTGTAGCAACAAAGGCATCTTCAAGATTAATCTGCAGTTTGTCCGATAGAATCAGAATCGACCAAAGGCAGTCTGCCA
>JAAXHD010000273.1 GCA_012271015.1 Candidatus Poribacteria bacterium
GGAACGTGCCAACGCTGCGCGACTTGACAGTCTCATTGAACTTGGTACCGAGTTGGTGCAAGAAGCAACAAAAAACGAGGAATTTGATCCGAATCAGCTTGAATCATGGGCAGAAATACTCCAGAAGTTAGAGGATATCGCGGGACAGAGAATGCCTTCTGTCGCCGACTTACTTGCGCGTGCCGCTGAGGCACCCGGACTAAGTAGCAATCAGCAATCAGCAGTCGGAAATCAGCAAGAAGCCTCTCCTCCGACAGCGGGAGCCCCACCGTCTCGTACTGGAGGTGAACCGAATAACTTGGAAAAAACAGAGAAATATGGGCCTGAGAGCAAGACGCCGCCCGAAGGGTTAGACGAAATTCCTGAAGATCCGAATATTCCTTCGGGTTTCAACGAAGAGGAAGAGGCAGGACAGGCACCACAAATCGTCGGTGGCTTAGGCATTCCTACGACGACCCTCAAAGGGAGCGGTAGAAAAAATGAGGAGGAGGAAGAATCCTCAACTCCTCCGACAGCAGAACTCGTTTTGGAAGCTGTCAAAGAACAGCAGGAATTATTGGATGCTTTTGCAGAGTTGGCAGAAAAGATGAACAAATTGCTCACGGATTTTGAAAACAGTACGTTCGTGAAACGCCTGAAGGCGGCATCGCGACGGCAGATTGACATCGCGGTGAACCTGAACAACCTGGACGGTTTCGGTCAAGATGCAAGTGATGCAGTGGAGGATGCATCTGACCGAGAACGATTGGCTGAAAAAGAAATCGCTGAGGCTAAGGTAGTATCTACACTCCTGCAAGACATGGCTGCTTATGCTGATCGACGACCGTCTGAAGGTTTCTCACGTGTTCTGTCGGAGATGCAAGACGCTATTGTATCCGACCAGATGCAGGACATCGCCGAAGCGATTGTTAAGGACAATTTTATCGGTGAATCAACGATTGAGGCGGAATTCTGGGCGGATACGTTGGATCGGTGGGCAGAGCAGTTGGTGCCCCCCTTACCTGAGGGAGAACCACCTGGAGAGATGGGCATGGTTGAACTGCCGAATCTACCACCAGAAATTGTCGTGGAAGTGATGCGTATCATCAACCGTGAAATCCAATTGCGTGAAGAGACACGAGAACTTGAGCAAGCGAAGGGAGCCCTTACTGCCGATGAATACCGCGAGCGTAGCATCGCATTGTATGACACACAAATAACGCTTACCGAGGATACCCGCGAGGTGGAAGCCCAAATTAGCCTCTTGCCAGATGCACACGAACGCTTTATTCAGAACCAACTTGCGAAGGTAGCAAACGCCGCCGAGNNAGCCACTGCATCTGCTCTGATGCTCCTCGGTGTTGGTGATGACACCGGCAGAGCTTCTATCGAGAATCGTTCACCCAGACAGGCAACTGGAAAAACAGGGCGTGTCTTACCGGAAGAGTTCCGCCAAGGTTTGGACGCTTATTTCAATGCTTTAGAAGGGAAAAACCGATGACAAATACGCAGAAAACCCCTATCCCGTTCGAGATGTTCGCGAGTTTCAAGAGGATTGAGATGGGGAATCCGATCATTTCTCTGCCTCCACCCCTTTGGGCGGCGGCGACCCACGCTATTATCGTTGATGGGACAGTACACTACATCTGGTGCAAGCGCGACCTTGGTGTGCGCTGGTTGATAATGCACGCGACGGCTCCAATCAATGACCTCACCGACATCACGCAAGATGCTCGGAATCCTGTTCTTGAGCCTTCAGTAGAAGGTTTCGATGACGATGCCGTTGAGTACCCTTTCCCGTTCTTGAATCCCGCTGACGGCAAGTTTTACATGTACTATCGGGGCAAAGGGAAAACGACCCCCGAACAGACAGGGCTACTTGTGAGCGATGGGGACCTTGGCGAATGGCGGCGTGTCCGAGACCTCCCCGTCATCCCTGCGGATACCGAACACGAACGGCACGGTGCAAGTCACCCTTCAGTAGCGATAGAAGAAGATACGATTCACATCATTTATACAGGAAAGGCGACGCGGTCATTTGCGGAGGGATTAACTATGTGTCATGCGATCGCGCCGACGAGTAATCTAGCCTCGGTCAGGAAAAATCCTGACAATCCCGTTTTTACGGGGAGCGGACAGGCGTGGGACAATCGAGCCGTTCGTGAAACTGAATTGTTCAAAGGTCCAGAATACTTCCACATTCTCTATGGTGGATTTGACGGTGAAGTCTGGCGGATCGGACATGTCCGGACACGCGATTTTCATAGCTTCGAGCCGAACCCTTATAATCCGGTATTCACACCCTCGGACGATCCCAATGCCTTCGATTGCGATGGTGTCCTAACGGGACAAGTCCTTGAAGTTGAGGACACTTACGTCATGCTCTACGCCGGCAAGAAAGGTCAAGAATGGCAGACAGGTTTGGCTACACTCCGAGAAAATTAGAGGAGGACTGAAGAGATGCGTCATTTACGATATATGTTAATAGCGATTACTTGTGTCGGCATGTCGTTGGGTGTTGTTTTTGCACAGGACGATGCACTGGAGGGTGGGACTGTCCGTGGACTGATTACTGATTTAACGCCAGCGCAGAACTCAATTGAGGACGTTGAGGTCATGATTGTTGCCCAAGACAGCGGAAAAGAATTCATAACAAAGACAGATGTGGATGGTAATTACGAAGAGTCTGGACTTCCCGCCGGACGCTATCTAATTAGTATATCTAAAGATGGATACAATGAGCGGGTTGGAAAACCTGTTACTGTCGTTGAGGGTGGGGAGCATTTCGTCCCGCTCAAAACGACACGGAAAGGAAAAATTGAACCGCTCTTTGCAGTGCAACGGGATGAAAGAATGAACATCATCGTCAAACAGCGAATTGTATCCCTACTCAAACGTGTTACTGAGAGTGTCGGTATGCGTTACGATCTGGACGAGGCAGTTATTGGTGCACTCCATCAGTCAATTCTCAATTCAATTGAGGAGGCATCGGAACGGAGCGGCGATTTGAGTATCTTCGCAAAACCAACAGAAGAAGGAAACATGTCATTAATTGAAACGATATTATCGCATCCAGGCTGTCAAGCAGAATTCCAGAAACATTTGAGCGAGACGCAGTTTCAGGATTATTTGGAATTTACGGCGGCACGACAACAACGAGATCGGCAGGCTGTCGTTCATTGGATCACTGTCAGACTCGATAAGGAAGTTAGTTTGAGAGCAGATCAACGCGAAAAGGTTGTGCAGTCGCTGCTTGAGACAGCAGAGAATGAACTTTTTCCAACCTCAATGAACGCGTTGGGGTTCAGTCCAGAACAGGCGGCACAGCTGGCACACTATAGGTTGAAAGTCTCGCTGAGTAGTGTCTTAGGTGAGGCACAGTCCAAAGTCTGGCAGGGATTGGTTAACGCGAACACAAACAGAGAACGTGTCTTTGTCGTCGTCCCCGAAGCCCACATCGAGAAGGTAATTAAGGTTGAGAAGGTAGATGGAGAAGACGTTGCCGTCCTGAACAAGAGGTTTGGGTTTATCCCCAATGAACCAGACGAGCATGTTGGGATAGAGAAAGAATTTAAAATAGCGATCGATGATATAATGATTGACCAGCCAAGGAATCAACCTTGGATTGAAATTAACGCCGATACAGCGGAATCTCCAGAGCACATGAGGGAAATCGCCGAAGCCAAACTTGTTGCGCATACCGAGTTGTTAGATCTCCTCGATGAACGTGCGACTCGACGCTTGGCACTCGTTACCAAGGGTGTGGTGCAACAGTATTTTGAAGCCCAAGACGAAGCTCGCGAAGCGATATCCCGGGAAATCGAAGCGGATCTCACAAAAAAAGTTGAAGATGGCAAAATGACTCGTGAAGAGGCAGCAGCGATGCTCAAATTTACTGTGAGAAATGCGATGGATGAATTATCTAAAGATGGAGGGTTAAAGGCTGACATTACAGAACATCCGCTGTATCAACAGGCAATTAAGGATGTGCTTTCTGAAGAGGCATTTGCGGCGTATAGCGAACATCAAGCCGAAAGAGAGGCTTTACGTCAATAAGCATTGCGTGGTCTGGTGGTGGCGGGTATGGATATGCAGCTGCTTTTGGATGACCTGCAACGAGAGCAATTAGAAACGGCAGCATCGCAGTTGGTTCCCGGTCCGCTTAAGGAAGGAAGTTCTTCTGTCTCGATGTTTTTTCAACTTTTTCCACAGACGGTAGATTTTGAAGTCCTGACCCCCTGGCAACGGACAGAGTTTGAACGTGTATTCGGTCCGATTGCGTGGAGGAGGTAATCCTAATGAAAGTTTCACAGTCTGTGAAGTGTGCTAAAGTCCGTAAGGTTGTCAACAACTTTCGTCGGGAATCGGAGCGTTTTTGCTTGGGCGTTTTCCGTCCTTCTACAGGGAAAGTCGGGAATCGGAGTTCCCTCCTACCAACTCGCGAACTTTTTTATTCTTTTTTTCTGGTGCTGCTGGTCATATTTTCAATTGAACCGACTTATGCACAGGATGTCGCCCTCCGCTATGGCACAGGTGTACCTGCGGCAGTTCGGATCATCAATGATCGCGGTTTACGCTATCTCGCGAACTCCCAAATGGAGAACGGAGGATGGTCGGGAGCAGGGAGCGGACCCGGCGTAACAGGGATTTGTGTCATGGCATTGATGGCGAGTGGCGAAGACCCGGATTTCGGTACTTATGCCACGAACATCCGTAAAGCCTTGCAGAACATCATCTCCAATCAGGATGCGAGAACGGGATACATCGGCGGAACGTGGAGCGGACATGGATCCATGTACCAGCACGGTTTTGCCTTGTTGGCACTGTCCGAAGCGTATGGCGCAGTCAGCGAGCGACTGCTCTGGGAAGGGAGCAACATTCCGCCTGAACGGCGGCGCACCCTTAGTGAGGCGTTGGAATTGGCGGTGCGCTCTTCGTTAACTTCACAGCAAAAGAACCCATGGGGTGCCTGGCGTTACTCCCCAAATTCCCAAGATGCCGACACAACTGTGGCTGGAACCGTGTTGATGGGCATACTCGGTGCTCGAAACGCTGGCATCGAGATCCCCAACGAAGCCGTTGACAAGGCGGTGAGTTTTTTTCAGACGCACACAATGCAAGACGGAAGTGTAACGTATCAGATGACGAGCAGTCACGGTAGCGGACTCACTCGATCAGCAATAGGCGTCCTGATTTATGCGATTGCGAAAAGAAAAGATACCCCTGAATACAAAGCCGCTTCTGAGTTCATCAGGCGTCGAATAGACCATCGTGGCAGTGGGCATCTGTTCTACAATCTCTACTATAT
>JAAXHD010000435.1:0-1568 GCA_012271015.1 Candidatus Poribacteria bacterium
TCAAGGTGTTATAACTCCGATTTCCCAATCAAAGCATGGACAATCGTATCAATATTATATCGGATCATTCCGATGTAGGTGCCTTCAGGTGTTCCCTCGTTTCCCATAGCGTCTGTGAAGAGCACACCACCAATCTTCACATCAAATCCTTTTGATTTCACAGCGGCTTTCACCGCTTCAAGACTCCGTGAAGAGACGGATGACTCAACAAAAACAGCAGAGATACGCCGCTCGGCAATAAACGCCGCCAATTCCTGTACATCAGCGATACCGACTTCTGTCGCAGTGCTAACACCTTGTAATCCGCGTACCTCAAACCCGTACGCCTTTCCGAAGTAGTTAAAACAGTCGTGCGCTGTTACAAGGACGCGTTGCTGAGATGGCACGCGTTCCACTTGCGACTTTACGTATGCATCGAGTTCTGTGAGTTTCGTGAGGTAGCGTTCGGCGTTGCTTTGGTACAGGACAGTATTATCGGCATCGAATTCACTCAGGGCATCGCGAACCTTTCCCACCGCTTGCATCCAAAGCTGCACGTCAAACCATAAGTGCGGATCGTAGAGTCCCTCGTATTCTGCGGGTGTTAGCAGTAGACTCCGATCTACAGCGTCTGTTACGGCGACCGTCAGCGTGTCCCGCGACATCTTTGCAAGGATGTCCACCATTTTTGCTTCAAGGTGCAGCCCGTTATAGAAGATGATGTGTGCTGAACCGAGCCTTTGAACATCTTTAGGTGTCGGATTGTAGAAGTGTGGGTCTACGCCAGGTTCGACCATCCCGGTCACCTCAACGCGCGTACCGCCGACATTTTCAACAATATCAGTAATCATACCGATCGTAGTAACAACGCGAATTTTACCGTCTGTAGCAGCATCCTGTTGTCCCTTCGGATCACAGCCAGACCCTACCAGTATCGCTACTAAACACACTGAAATATATATTCTTTGCATAATTTTATGCATTTTCTGCCTCACATGTTAAACAGGTCTTACAGAGGTGTCGATTCACGAGATGCGCCGATGCGAGTAAAACGCCGCCGATACTGTAGAAGACCACTTCAAAAGTGCCTTCGACGGCTGTCTGAGCGGTAGCGATGAATGCTAACGCCACTATCAGCACCAAAAAAGCTCGCCAGTCTCGGTGGCGTCGAACACCCCACGCTAAACTCCCGATTGCCAGTCCAATTGCGCTAACAATAAGGATAAACTCAACACGCTCATTCGCAAGGAAACTCAACCCAACCAAAGGTAAAACTGTTGCTAAAAGCGGCATCGCGAGGCAATGGATCGCGCATGCGAAAGGGAGACACGCCGCGCACGCGACAGAGAGACACGCGCCAGTCGTACCTGCTAATTCGCGATTAAAATATCTTTTCAATTTTATCTCCTTAGAAAATCGAGGACGGGGCAGTATGATAGAAATCATCGCCCCGTCCTACAGATTTAAAAATTAAGTTTATACAAGAGTTTCACATTCCGTCCCGGTTCCGGCATTGCCGCTTTGATGCGGGACAGATGTTCGCGATACGTTGTATCAAAGAGATTTTCAATCTCGAAAACGACCATGTT
>JAAXHD010000435.1:1680-2351 GCA_012271015.1 Candidatus Poribacteria bacterium
AGTACCTCACGCCCTATTTGGATTTCTGCCCCATCCATCACAACGTCGTGTCCCATGTATTGATAAATCCACAACCATCCTGCTGCGCCGCTGCCCCACTCTTTTTCACCGCTGTTCGTCGGAACGAGATAGTTCTGTATCTGATTCCTGAAAAGGGCAAGATTGAGTCTGAACCTGTCGGCTACGTATTTGGCGAAGAGTTCAGAGCCATACCCGTCTTCGGGTCCGAGTTCTGCATTGCCGATTTCGTAGGAATAGACAGCCAAGTGGGGACCATCGCTGAAAAGTTCCTCGATCCCCGGTGCGCGAAACGTTTTCATCAGGGTAGCACCGGTGCTCAGCCTATCCGTCCAATGGTAAATTCCAGAGGCAGCCCCGGAGAAACCGTTGAAATCGCGGCGTTGGACGGCTCCGGCGCGGACAACTGCCCCAGGTCTAAACGGTTCCGAACGCCTGACATCGTAGCGGAGAGCCCCCTGTAAGGTGAATTTGTCGAAGTTACGCTGGTTTAGATAAAAACCTGCCAACGCGAACTCACGGGTGTGGGGGGTCCAGTAAAATCCGTCTGTGGCATGGTCTCGGTATTCCCACCAAACACCTGCAATCGCGTTGTCTAATAGATGCGCCATCGCTGAGAAGTTGTAGGTTAACAGACCGAATTCGACCCCAAG
>JAAXHD010000212.1 GCA_012271015.1 Candidatus Poribacteria bacterium
TGTACTGTGTGCGATTTTTAGTAGATCTTCGTTCAACCCCGTTGAATGCCACACGCGCATTCAGCGTTGATTCCCTACGAGACGCTTCAATTTTTATTTTCAAACTCACGTTATAATTACAGTACGCCCAATGTGCAGAGTTGCATGATTTATTTATTGCCATTGTGAGGATACTAACAAATTCATACGAGGACCTATCAATACTTTACTTGGGTCCGTAGGACAATACAACTCTATTATCTATTTTCTACTGTCTTCAGGAGACAGTAGTTGTCAAAACGATCCTCATATTAGGGATGCCCCACCCCGCACGGCACTGTGCGGGATAATTACTTGGGTGCATACAGGAGTGATTTGTAGATTGGGACTCATCTTTAAAGATGGGCGAAAAACCGAAAATAAATGGTACTGATATAATTAAACTTGAAAAATATGACGTTTGTGGTATAGTTATGTGGAATTACCACGCCAAAGCATGCGTTTTTTCTGTTAAAAACTTGACAGAAATTTGAATCAGTGCTATTTTAAATGCTTAAGAACAGTTTTGTGGGCATTTTATTACCCGTTTACTAAGAATTCCCGCAAAACAAACCCTTAATTTGTTGGAGGAAGACTCACTTTTTACAGGCTTTGCAGGGTGTCCACAACTTTTGGATACCTGTTTGGCAATGACACGAAAGAACGAAATTGAAGTAATGTTGGTTACATTAACAAGATTTTGGGACTTTTCGTTTACATGTAAAACAGTTTTCATCCATTTTTAAGGTTTTTTGTCGGAAACCGAGGTAGGGACAGCGAAATGTGAAAAATTCATATCGCAGTTCCGTCGCCCCAGACATCCGATTCATTATTTCCAAGGAGGAAAAACAAAGTAATGAACAGGCTAAAACAATCATTTGATGTTTTACTTGTAGCGACCTGTATCCTGAGTGCTTTTGTGCTTTACGGTTGTGGTGCACAGAGCCTTGGTCCACAAGAACCCCTATTGCCAACAATTGAGGGGAGTTCTAAATTTTCAGCACGGTTCCAGTTGGAAGAAGAACCCCAGTTCTTCTATGACCTGTTTGGAAAAGAGCTGCTTGAGGGTAACGAGGTCTATAACTATGTTGAGGAGAAAGAGTTTGACCAAGCTGGTACATTGATTGTTGGTCGGACCGGTCAGCTTGATAGCGAAAGATTCTCAGCGCAGCTGGATAGAACCGTCTTGACAGAAGACAGTTTCCGTGGTAGATACACCGAGTTTGCTATTGGTGATAGCATGCGTTTCAAGCCCTCTACATTGTTCCCGAACCGCTATATCCTTTACAAAACAGAGTTTGATGGGCTTCGTTGGGATATCTCTTTTGCCCAGGAACGACACCTTTTTACGCTTATTAATTCACGTATCTCGAACCCCGTTCAGCTAACAGACGCAGCAGCGAACCTCGCGCCGACTCTCGGACGTCGAAATGGCTTAAACGAAGATGCTGGCGTTCGGCATATTGAAAACTCACGACTCATCGGCTTCCGAGCCCAAGGACTTTTGGGCGACATTTTCCGTGTTGGGTTTACTTATGTTAACCTTCATAAAGAACACCCTGAACGCGTTGAGAATCCGATCATGGGTACTGTGGCGAATACACCGCCAGAAGTGATCTCTGTTGTTTTTCGTGATGACTCACCTGAAGACAATCACGGTTCCGTTACCCTATTCTCTGGCTACGATGAAGGGAAACACAGCGGCAATATTCAAGGTGGTGTCGGTGCGGCTTTCAAGAAAATGACAGCTACAGTCATCACGCAAGAGTTGGAAGACTTAACACCCGATGAAATCGAAGAGGGTGTTGAACCGAAAGCGCAACCTGCACAAACTCAAAAGATTGACATCTTCTCTACTGATGTCACTCCGATAGATGTAGGTGGACTTCCCTCTGATATTCGTACATCTGGGGACTGGGCAATTGTGGACGGCTTCAACAAAATGAAGTACGATCTCGTTTTTGCGGACCATGACATTGAGCCACGGACTGTCCAATCGGTCGTTTTTGATATAGTCGTAGCGGGTGATTATAACATTGCTGTCATTGGATTCAGTGATGCTAACAAAGCTGCTGAAGGTGCTGATCCATTCGTTGAAGAGTGGATTAAAACCGAAGATGGGCATATTGAAATGCCATATCGTGATGTTATTCAAGCACCCGGTAACTATGGACAATCCGATGATTACGTCCAAAATCGTGAGAGTCGCCATGATAATCCGGATAGCTGGACAGGTGAAGGCAGACCGCGTAAAATCCGCTATCGTTACGGCGCGGCACGTGCAGCACTCCTCTACGGTCTTGACTTAGAAGGTACGATCGGCAACGTTTTCGTTCGTGCTCATTATTCCATTAACGGTAAATATAAGCAGTATCCAACGATCCCCAAAGATCAGACTGGATTTAGCAGACTTACCCCGACGATTATAGGTGAGGATGGCGAGGAAGAAACCGGTATCTCCATCTCCCCGGAAACAGGCTTGCCGTTAGACCGGAATGGTGTCCCTACTTATTCAGAGACTGAGGGTGAACGATTTGAAGCAAGGTTAGGTGGTGACGGAACCGACGAAAGCGGCGACGGAGAAATGGGTAGAGAAACCGCTTGGTTTGTCCAACTTAAATCCCGCTTTGGCAAGTTGTACCTTGAAGGAGTCTACTACCATATTGATCCCGGGTACACTACAACCTATCTCAACTTCGGTGCAAATACCGACAGAGACCAGCCTTACTCGCTGGAGCGAACTCCTGAATCCCAGGCTGAAAGAGATCCTTGGGATGAAGTTAATTACGCCCTCATTGAAGATGATGATGATGATGACGATTGGCCCGATGACATTGACTTCGATGGAGTCCTACCACGCGCCGATGACAGAGACCAGAACGGTGTTTTGGATTTCCAAGAAGACTTTCTCATCTTTGATGCCGATCCACCGGTGTTTACCGACCTCGTCGATCTGAACAACAACGGCACCATCGATTCTCTTGAGGACGACTTTGAACCACAATATGAGTACGGGGTAGACAGGCAAGGATACCATGTCTT
>JAAXHD010000405.1:0-9704 GCA_012271015.1 Candidatus Poribacteria bacterium
GATGATGGGCGAGGAGGGACTTGAACCCTCACGAGGCGTAACCCCAATAGATCCTAAGTCTATCCTGTCTACCAATTCCAGCACCCGCCCAAACCCACTTTATGACAGTCTTTTGATGCGCCGTGAAGGAATCGAACCTTCAACCGCCTGATTAAGAGTCAGATGCTCTGCCAATTGAGCTAACGGCGCGCCTGTTGACCTTACTCTATTGCCATAGACGCGTTTTGTAAGTACCCACTCGCTAATTGTTAGGTGCGCTTTCAAAGCAGACACCCAGCATCCAAAAAATATTCGCGTCCGGAGGGATTCGAACCCCCAACTTATAGTTCCGAAGACTATTGCTCTATCCATTGAACTACGGACGCATATTAGAAGGTGGATGATGGGATTTGAACCCACGCCCACTTGATCCACAGTCAAGTGCTCTACCCCTGAGCTACATCCACCATGCTTCGATTCTTCATCGAGCAGTCTGAAAAGCACGCCTAGCAGGAGTCGAACCTGCAACCTACGGATTAGAAGTCCGTTGCTCTATCCAATTGAGCTATAGGCGCTTGTGCTACGAATTTTATTCGTTTCTGAATCGGGGCGAGAGGATTCGAACCTCCGACCTTCTGCTCCCAAAGCAGACGCGCTAGCCGGGCTGCGCTACGCCCCGAAATTCCCTATAATACAAACTTGCCAACAACAAGAATGTTGTTAGCAACTACGGGGGCAATATATGCTTGCAATCACACCGATATTTCTTCTCAGTGTTGTTTAAATTATACACTATCCTCTCGCGTTTGTCAAATTATAATGAAAAATTCTTGTCTTTTTTAACAACCCATTTCATCTTGACATACCCCGTACTGAAGCGCGAGGTTTTGACGAGTCAATTAGATAAATCTCTGGTGTTTCCGCTTTGCTAATCCGAAAATTAACCCGGTTTCTAAGAACCTAATCGTTATATCACCTAAAATAACCGCTTAAAATATTTTTTTCATGAAACTTGTATAAACCTATTTACGATAATTATGTCAAATACTCCCAATAAACACTTTTTTTGACAACAAACAGACAAAAAAGTTCAGGAGGAAACATGCGTTTAATTGAAGGGATATCCATTGGAATCTCAGCAATTCGCTCAAATAAAATGCGTTCATCGCTGACAATGCTCGGCATTATCATTGGTATCGCCGCCGTGCTGGCAATGATAGCCATCGGTGATGGTGCTAAACAAATTGTGATACAGGATGCACAGAAAATGGGTGGCGCAACCCGAATCACACTATACCAGACATCCTACAAACGGGAAAATAACAGATGGGTCCGTATCCGTAGCAACGAATATATGGAATATGAAGATGTGTTGGCGATTGAGGCAGAGTGCCCATCCGTGAGTACTGTCACACCGAGAATCGCAGATTGGCGAGGGGTCCTGTTTCAGGGCCCGGGTGGCACTGAAACCCGGGCTGGCTACAACGGGGTAGACGCTAACTATACAACCGCAATGGATTGGGATATTAAAGAAGGACGCTTCATTACAGACGAAGACGTTCAAAACGCAACAAAAATCTGTGTACTCGGAGACGAACTTGCGACCGAATTATTTGGCAATGAATCCCCCGTAGGACAAGAAATCAAAATCGCAAGACGGATTAGTTACCGCGATCAATGGGGAAGAAGAATGAGAAGGCGATCCACCGAACGCCTTACGGTTGTCGGTACACTCGTTCCGAGAGGGACAAGTTTCCAGTTTGGATGGAGTTACGATAATCTCGCCTTTATGCCGGTATCAACTGTCCAAGAACGTTTGACGGGTGACGATCGGGTTTGGAATATCATGGTTTTTGCGAATAATGTTGATGTTATCCCGAAAGCGATTGAAGAGGTGAGAACAGTCATCAGAAAACGGCACAATAATCAAGACGAATTCGTCAGAATTCGGGAGATGCGTGCTGGTATGGCGCAACTACAGAAAATCAGTAAGATGATTAAAATCGCTCTGGGTAGCATCGCTGGTTTCTCCCTTCTCGTTGGCGGTATCGGTATTATGAACATGATGTTAGTCGCTGTAACGGAGCGCACCCGTGAAATTGGGCTCCGAAAGGCACTCGGTGCTAAATCCTTAGATATCTTAACTCAGTTTCTCATAGAAGCGGTTATAATGTGTGGTGTAGCTGGGGCAATCGGTATCGGTTTGGGTATTTTTGCTGGCGAAGGTATGGCGATGCTCGCTGTTAAAATTGCTAAAATTGTTCCCGAATGGCCCTCGGTTGTCTCTATGCAATGGGTTATAATTTCGGTGTCGTTCTCCGCGGCGATTGGTATATTTTTTGGTATGTATCCTGCCCTCAAAGCTTCAAGCGTTCCACCCGTCATAGCACTACGTAAAGAGTAAAAGTGAGACTATCTAACCAATATCTATTTCTGTAGGCGTGCCCTTCAAGCGCGCCTTTTCTTTTTTTTAATTCGCAAGCAACAAACAATAAACCTATTTCACTTAATTGCGTCTAAATCTAATAGATATAGTTAACCTTACGCGCTATAAGCACCGCGATTTGAAGGTCGTTCTATAAAACAAGAAATTGCTACGAAAAAAATCGAACTTTATTCCTCTCTTCTTTGTCTAACACATTTAAGGATAGGAATACTTTATAATTTGGAGGCATGGAATGCGCATAGTTGAAGGGGTATCTGTTGGCATTTCTGCGATTCGTAGCAACAAAATGCGTTCTTTGTTGACGATGCTTGGCATTATTATCGGCGTTGCCTCGGTTTTGGCGATGATAGCCATTGGCGATGGAGCAAAGATGATTGTCCTACAAGACGCACAGAAGCTCGGTGGCGTTAACCAATTCACGATGTACCGAAGTAGCCATAAGCGGGTAAACAATCGTTGGATCCCGAATCGGAGCAACGAGTATTTCGAGTATGAAGATGTGTTGGCGATTGAGGCGGAATGTCCATCTGTAAAGTTAGTCGTACCGCGAATTCCAGAATGGCGAGGTGTGCTTGTCCAAGCCGCCGGCGGAGCAGAACACCGAACAGGTTATAACGGCGTAAATGCATCGTTTTCGGAAGCAATGGATTGGGGCATCCAGCAGGGGCGTTTCATTACGAACGAAGATATTGACAACGAAGCGAAAGTTTGTGTACTTGGTTCTGAAGTAACCACAGCCCTATTCGGAAATAAATCTCCTGTAGGAAAAGAGATTAAAATTGGCAAAGGTCCGGGCGGACGTTTCGATCGGTATGGTAGGAAAGACCAAAAGCGGATAACTGAACGTTTCACCGTTGTCGGCACGATGGAAACTCGAGGACGCAGCCTGAGATTTGGCTGGAATTTGGATGATATGATGTTCATACCACTCACTACAGCACAGGAACGTTTTACCGGTAACGATAGAATTGTGATGCTCTCAGTCCACGCGAATACCGTTGAAGAGGTTCCGCAAGCAATTGAAGAGGTGAAAGTCGTCCTCCGGAAGATGCATCACGGTCAGGACGATTTCTTCTCAATCTGGGATATGCGGGAAGGCATGGCGCAACTGGACAAAATCAGCAAAGTCATAAAAATCGCATTGGGGAGTATCGCAGGGTTTTCGCTTCTTGTCGGTGGAATTGGAATTATGAACATGATGCTTGTTGCTGTAACGGAGCGTACCCGCGAGGTCGGCTTACGAAAAGCGATCGGTGCGAAACGTATGGATATTCTGTTACAGTTTTTAATAGAAGCCGTGGCAATGTGTAGCGTAGGTGGTGCACTCGGTGTTCTATTGGGTCTGTTCGCTGGCGAAGGGATGGCAATGCTCGCTGTCAACATCGTCAAAATCGTTCCCGAATGGCCCTCGGTTATTTCCACCGAATGGATATTGATTTCGGTATCATTTTCTGCGATAATCGGTATCTCTTTTGGGCTATATCCCGCAATAAAAGCCTCTGCGCTCTCACCAATTGAGGCACTCAGAGCTGATTAGGAGGAACTTTCATGAATTTGATGGAATGTGTTATACTCGGCATCTCGAATTTGCGGCGAAACCCACTCCGATCAGCACTGACGATTTTAGGGATTATCGTCGGTGTCGGTTCCGTTGTGAGTATGGTATCCGTTGGTGACGGGTCGAGTGCCATGGTCTTGCGAGAGATTGAACGGACTGGCGGCACGAAAATGATCGAAATCTATAAAGACGACTGGGATAAACAGTCGGGAACCTTGAGCCGCGCCGCTGGCTCGGCTGTGCGTGGGAGAGGTCGGTGGCAAAGAAACCGCGCTGAGGATCTGGAAACCGAAGATGCCTTTGCGATTCTTGAGAGAGCCAGAGGGATTGTCAACGTCGTCGCTGAAGATGACATGCCTGGATGGAGCGTAAGCTACAAAGGCAGGACTAAGGAGTCGCGTATTGTTGCCTCAACCGCTGGATACGATCGATCCCATAACTGGTACCCATCAAGTGGTAGATTCTTCACAGTGGATGAAGTGGAAGCGGCGAGTAGTGTCGCTGTTATCGGTTCCAAGGTTGCCGAAGAGGTATTTCTCGACGAAGATCCTGTTGGAAAAGAGATTAAAGCCTCGCGTCAATCATCCCGGTGGCGAGGTAGAAGCGGACTTTATGAAGTCCGTCTGAAGGTTATTGGCGTTATGGAAGAAAAAGGCGATGCAATGGACACTTCTGGCTGGGATGACCGGTTCATTATCCCGATAACAACGCTACAACAACGTTTTAAAGGCAGGGATGACGTTGAACGTCTTCGTGTAGAAGCAGTCGACGTAGAGACGATTCCGATCGCTATAGCCGATGCCAAACGGATCTTAGGAAGACAACATAACAACACAGGTGAAGAATATAACTATTGGACAGCTACAGAGGAATTGGCAACCGCCAGAAAAGTAGGTTTGGTCATGAAAGCCCTGATGGGCGGTATCGCCAGTATCGCGCTGATGGTGGCAGGTATTGGTGTGATGAATATCATGCTTGTCTCTGTAACCGACAGGACGAAGGAAATCGGACTCCGTAAAGCACTCGGTGCAACCCGTAACGATATTCTGGCACAGTTTCTGGTTGAAGCCGCCGTGCTGACCCTTGGGGGTGGAATTATAGGCGCAATTGCGGGAGTGTTTATGGGGCAAGGAACCGCCGCTCTCATTTCCAGGTTCGTTTGGGAAGGAAGTAACTGGCCCTCGGTGATTTCGTTCGGAACGATGATTATCGCACTGCTCGTTTCTGTAGCTATCGGTGTTTTTTTCGGGTTGTATCCTGCTAACAAAGCAGCCAAACTCACACCCGTCGAAGCACTTCGGTCCGATTAATTTGTTTTTTAGTTATCAGTTTTCAGTTGTCGGCTGTCAGTCAAAAGGGGTCTTAGAATTACTAAATTCCTCTTTTAACTGATAACTGACGGCTGACGGCTGACGGCTACTATAGGAGGGATTACCCTTGAAGAAAGTAATTATTGCTGCCGCCGTTGTTTTGGTTCTTGTCGTTGCAATCGGTTGGGTTGTCCTGGGTCGTGGCAGAAACGGACAAGATCCATCTCTGGACAAGAAAATTGAAGTCGTTGAACGTGGCGATTTCCAAACGCGTATCAGTGCAACCGGCAACCTCGAACCGCTCATCGACGTGGAGATAAAATCCAACGTGGAAGGCGAGATCATTAAACTCCACGTTAAAAACGGCGATAGGGTTGAAAGAGACGAAGTATTGCTGGAACTTGATCCGGAACTCTATCAAGAGGGAAAAAAGCAGGCGGAAGCGGATGTCGCAGCTGCCAAAGCACAGGTCAGGCAAGCAGAACTCAATATTGAACTCAAAAACGAGCGGCTTGACAGCGAACTCACGCAGGCTGACGCGGATTTGAAGATCGCTCAAGCGAACCTTGAGACTACTAAAGCCACAACTGTAACACAGGTTAGCCAGGCAGAAACAAATGTTCAGACCACCAAGAACTCGCTTGCCCAGGATACAATCGCCCTGGATCAAGCCAATATCGCGCTCGAACAGGCAAAAATCACATTATCTGAACATGAAGCATCGCTCAGATCCGCAAAGGTTTCCTTAGATAACGCAAAATCAGAACTTGATCGAAACACGGAACTCTTTGAAAAGGGACTGGTTTCCAAAAAGGCATTGGAAGACGCCCAAGCGCAGCACGCGACTGCGGAAGTACAACACGAAAATGCCATAACACGGGTGGAATCACAGGGACAAGCGATCACATCGCAAAAGCGGACGATAAACACACGCGAGACTGCCATCGTAACACGCGAGGCAATATTGGCAAACGAGCAAAGGAACCTTGAAAACCTGAAAAAAATGCGGCAGAAAGCAGAGGAAGAGGCACAACTGCGTGTCGACAATTCCAAAACTCGGTTCGAGGAGTTGATGTCGACTTTCGACAATGAAAAATTGCTAACGCAGCAATCCAGAGTGAGTGCTGAAGCGAATCAACTTCGTAGGGAAAGTAGTCTGAAAAATGAAGCAGAACGGTTGGATTGGACTACCATCAGGGCTCCGATGGCTGGAATTGTCACGCTTCTCGAACTCGAAGAGGGTGAAATTGTGACTTCCGGACGCTCCGCCTTCTCGCAAAGTCCGCCTATCATGACCATCGTTGATCCCTCCAAAATGGTTGTCAAAACCTTTATCAACGAGGTCGATATGGAACGTCTCCGTCTTGACCAACGCGCAGAAATCAAGGTGGATGCATACCAAACAAACACATACGACGGAACAGTCTATGAAATTTCACCCAGCGGGGCGGAACAGGATAACATCATTTCATTTGAGGTGATGGTAGAAGTCAGTGGATCTCCAGAGGAACTCCGTCCGGGCATGAGCGCGGATGTCGACATCATTACCTACGAGGAAAAGGATGTTCTGCTGCTACCGATTGACGCACTTATAAACGAGCCTTCGGCGACTGTCACCGCGCAGGTTGATAATACCAAACCCTACAAGGCAAATCAGCCGATTGAAGTCCAAACTATCAGTGAGAAAATCTTCAGAGGCACAGTAACAAACGTCGGTTCTAATGATGTCACTATTAGTCTTGATAGTTCGCAACGCGGTATTCGTCCGGGTCCAACAACGTTGTCTCTGTTGGTGAAAGGTAAAAAGCAAGCAGACGGTGTACGCGCCACGATTAATATCTCGAAAGGGAAGTCCGTTATGCTCGATGACGGTGGTAACGGCGAACGTACAGAGATTGAAACCGGTATGCAAAACGAAACACAGGTGATTGTCAAAAGCGGACTCAAGGCAGGCGATCGCGTTATTCTGCAACAACGGAAACCGCCACAAGGTGGTGGATTCGGTAGATAGAGAAAACCGACCAGGGATTATTGTGATTTATCTGATTTACTGTGATAGAAGGAGAGAATGGAAGACTGGAAGATTCGGAGAAACCATCCTTCCAACCTTCCAATCAATATAATCATCATGGTAAATCACATAATCATATAAATCATAGTTCAGACTACAACTGAATGACCTGCGTATCATAAGCGAGGTAGGCATCGTCGGGGAGTTCAATATCCATCTCTTCACACTGTTCAGGAAAAGACCGATGATCCAGCCGGTGCATAATATGCGTAAAATAGGTCTCCCTCGGTTTCAGAGCCGCACTGATTTCCAACGCTTCACCAACCGAAAGATGTGTTGGATGTCTCGGATTAAAACTCAGCGCATCAATTACCAACACCTCGATCCCATCCAATAGGTCTTGGGACTCCTTCGGCAATCGTTTCACATCTGGTAGATACCCGAAATCGTCGATCCGGTAGCCGTAAGTGTCAACGTTTCCGTGTTCAACCGGGATCGGCATAATGTCAAAACCGAGCAGTTCAAACCTCTGATCCCGATCAATGACATTCGGAAGTAGATGACCGACTCCTCCACCTTGGAACGTCTCCTTTGTGAACATATAATCGAAGTTGCGTTGTAAAATACCAATCGTTTGTTCGGGACCGTAGATCGGCATATCCATCTGCTGTTTCCGACACGGCATCACGATGTCATTCGTCCCACTCACATGGTCGGCATGGGAATGCGTGAAGATAACGGCATCTATCCTGTCAATCCTATTTCGGACGATCTGATCCATGAAATTAGGTCCGAGGTCGAATTGGAGGTGTTTCCCGTCTTTTTCGATATGGATTGATGAACGCGTCCGGTAGTTTTTCGAGTTAACGTCCCGCGCATCTTCACACGTTTCGCAGTCACACTTATACTCAGGAACGCCTGTTGAGGTGCCTGAGCCTAAAATCGTAATTTTCATTTTTTTCCTGTTTTACCCGAAGTTGCAATCTTTGTAGCATAGCCTGTTAGGCTGTGCAAAGGACTGTGTGCAACCGAACGGTTTCGGCTATAAAAATGCCCAAATACTCAAGGATCTTCACTGAAAACCGATAACTATCAAATGACTAAACTCTCGTCTCAAGAGTGTCTCGGACTGGCTGATCTCCTCGGTGATACTCCATTAACGGTTATTTCTGCGTCCCGCCTGAAACAGGGGATGTGTGATGCCTATGTCACTGGTACACTGCCGGATGTCAACGCCGCGCTCGTCTTTGATGCGTTTTGTCCGGATGAACCGTGTGGTTTCGGCACCGATGCCGATGCCCTGTGGCAAATGTTGAAAGCGACCGACGGGTGGGGTTGTATCAACGTTGACAACGCCTGCGCTGCGTCTCTCGGTAAACTTATTGAAGCCGACAGAGGCATACTCGTCCGCTACTACGGTGATGTCTGTCACGCGCTTTTAGAGCCTGTCCACTGCTATCCAAACGAGGCAATTCGTCTTCTGACATTGGCGGATGTCCAGCGTCTGGCGCAGGCTCCTGCAGAAGTTCAAGGAAACGGTTACAAAACACACGAAGCAATGCTGACAGAAGGGATCGCCGCTGGAGCCATTGTGGACGGGGCACTTGTCGCCATCGCGCACACTTATGCGGAGACCGATCTGCATGCCGACATCGGTGTCTCCACACTGGAGGCGTGGCGTGAAAAAGGATTCGCCACCGCCGCGGCATCTCTTGTCGCCCAAGAGATTCAGGCGAGAGGTAAAGTGCCGGCTTGGAGTTGTGGTGAGGACAATTTCGCCTCGCTTCGCGTGGCAGAGAAACTCGGCTTCACCGAAATCGGTCGACGCACCTATGTTATCCCTATTTCTAACGGTTAATTCTGAACTATTCCTCCGTTGTTGGGACAGATGTTCAATTGCTAAAAAACCTTCATAACCTGAAACAGGTCTTTTAACAGTTTTAGATCGCTGCGAACAACGGACGGTCTTTAGAAAGCCCACACGCAGCTTTCTCCCGCTCATATTTAATCGTTAAAGAGATCCGAGGGCATCGTCTACTTTGTTGATCGCAGCTGCCATCAATCGCGCGTGTTCTTCCTGCATATTCACATTAAACCCAAATCGTAGCGCACGACCGAGGATCGACAAGGTCTGTGGACACATATCCCGTGAGTATTCAACATCACCCTTGTAGCGCGGATCTTTCCACGGATACCCAGAAGCGTCCGGCGAATGCTTGAAGAGTATGGAATCCCAGTAGGTATAGATATGCCTGTCGGGGAACCCTTCATTGTAAGCCGTGCCTGCGTTCAAACCCTCTGCGCTGAGTGCATCTGCGTACTTTTTGGCGAGTTCTACATCACGCACGATAATCGCCGCACTGATGCCGCATTCGCCGGTCGGGTCATCTACGTGTTGGC
>JAAXHD010000405.1:9787-27554 GCA_012271015.1 Candidatus Poribacteria bacterium
GGTTCCGCTGCGAATGCTGCGCGTTCATAGACGTCGTAGTCATCGCTAAAGACGAGTCCACCTTCCCCACAAGAGATGACCTTGTAGTAATTGAGGCTCCACGCCCCTGCATGCCCCCACGTTCCAGCATACTTTCCCTTATACTGTCCGCCCACACACTGACAGCAATCCTCAACAACCAGAAGATTGTGTTTCTTTGCGAGTTCAACAATCGCCTCAAGCCGGCACGGGACGCCTTGCATGTGTACCGGTAAGATCGCTTTCGTATGGGGTGTAATCTTCCGTTCCACATCGGCAATATCTAAGCCGAGCGAATCGTCGATTTCCGCTATGACAGGAATCGCACCGACACCGACGATAGCGGCGGCAGTTGCGATAAAAGTGTAGCCCGGAACAATCACTTCATCCCCCGGTCCGATGCCGATGCCGGTCAGGGCGCAGATGATTGCGGAGGTGCCGGAGTTCACCATCAAGGCATGTTTTGCACCGAGGTGCGCCGCTGCTTCCTTCTCAAAACTGGCTACATTGGAATCCTCAACGAACCGAAAAAGTTTTCCACTGCGCAAGACCTCAGTCACAGCATTGATCTCACGCTCATCGATCACACTGGGCCCGTGCATTCCGCCGGGTACAGAATCTGAAATAACGGGGGTTCCGCCATCTATTGCTAAACGTGCTGGCATCTTTTCTCCTCCACAAATCTTAGGACGTGTTTTGCAAACTCACAAAGGAAAATGCGATATATGGTGATACTGTATCAGAAGCATCCGTTTTTGTCAATCGTGTTTCTCTTATAGCCTGTTCTACCTGCGCCACCAACTTTTTTTCCTTTGATACGACGCAAGGAGTTTTGAAATTTCTCTTGATTTCTTGTCCAGACGCAACACCGTCTCGCACGCTTCGATGACTTTCTGTTTAGTATTCTCATCTTGGGTCGTCTGATAGATATGGTGGTAACTCTGTGCGACAGCGGAATGGTACGCCACAAGGTCTACATTTTTAGGAACTTCGGTCGGAAGCTGTGTGAGCATCTCGACTGCCGCATCCCATGTCTCTGCTTGGGTGTGACAGATGACTTGCTGGTAGCGTAGATGGTGTTGCGATGAATCTAACCAATACGCCTGTTCATAACACATCACCGCCTCCGAGTAATCTGCATTGGCGACGTGCAACTGCGCAAGTTCCATGTAAAAAGCGAACAATCCGCTCTCTGCTATTGTGTAAAGCGATACGCCAGTGCTCATAAGCCAATCTCTTTCCAACAGGAAATCGATTGCTGAGTTCCGTTCTTCCTCTGTGATTTGGATATCGGTGAGGAGGTGCTTCGCAACAGCAGCGTTTGGAAAGATCTTGGTACGACTTTTCATCAAAGGGTATGCCTGAACCGCTTTATCCATCGTTATGAGCTTAATCCCGGTAGCGATACGGAAGAGCGACACGATCTGGTCGCTATTTTTGCGGGACATCTCCTCAGCAATCACCTCCCGATTCTCTGAAAAATGCAGATTGAGTTCCTCAATCGCGTCTCGGATCTCGGTATCGCTTGGAGTGAGTTGATGTGCTTTTGCTAAAAACCGTTGTGCTGTGAAGAATTCTCTCCACGTCCGATAGATTGTTCCCAGTCGAAAATTTGCGAGGGCAAGGGTTGACGTATCGTCAGTTGTATTGAGGATACTGTCGTAGGCTTGGATGGCTTCGGCAAGTTTGCCGTCGGTTTCCAACGCGTGTGCATCGGTAATTAAATTTGACATGGGAAGGGCTCTTCCTTAATGGATGCTCGAAATCCTATTCTAACGCTTTAAATCTCATGATAGTGGCAACAGCAATGATTGGTATGGTGAGGAATACACCACTTTATGAATCAACTTCCGAAATCCAGTCCTCTGTCGCTTCTGCGAATTCTTTGGACAAATCTTCAGAAATTGTCTGTTCCAAGAGTTCGATCAAATCTTCACGAAATTTAATCCAATCGTCACCGCGACGGGTAAACCGGTGTTGACCCCCGATTTCAACATACATGGTATCGTTTGGTTCGGACAAGGATTCAAAATAACGTCTAACATTCATGATTATTCTCCATTATATAGTTGTCGGTTCGCATTGCTACGCAATGCTTTCAGTTTTCAGAGGAATGGTCTTCGGTTCGCTCCGCTTTACTCCACCTTCGGTTGTCAGTTTTCGGTTAAAGGATGTTCATATAACGAAAACCTCTTAACCGACAACTGAAAGGATTTTCGTAGAAAATCCGAACCGATAACTGATAACTCTACAGCCATTCGTGCATTTCCCAACCAGAAGTGAGTGCTTTCTCACGGAGTGCTTTCCCCGGATTTACAACGACGGGGTTCCCAACACATTCCAACAGAGGCAGGTCGGATTGACTGTCCCCGTAAGCGTAACTCTCTTCCAGTGAAATCCCGTGTTGTTCAGCATATGCTTGCACTGCTTTCGCCTTCTCTTCTCCAATGAGCGGCGCGGTTGTCAGTTCACCGGTGAACTCGCCCTCTCGTTCACCAAGTTGCGGTGCCAATACAGAATCAATCGCGAGGTAGTCCGCTATCGGCTGGACAATGAAATCAAGCGAACCTGTTACGAAAACGACTGCGATGCCTTGCTCCTTGTGCTCCTGAATTTGCGACATCGCGGCAGGGAAAATCTTCGGACGCAAGTAATCCTCGAACATTTCAGTAGACAATCTCTTAATCTCGGCAACACGCATCCCACCATAATTACGATAAAACACCTCATTGAAACGAGGACGACTGATTCTGTCGAGAATTAAGTAGTAGACGATTTTGGG
This sequence comes from Candidatus Poribacteria bacterium, assembly GCA_012271015.1. Taxonomy (GTDB): domain Bacteria; phylum Poribacteria; class WGA-4E; order WGA-4E; family WGA-3G; genus WGA-3G. Next base: position 12,588 of record JAAXHD010000405.1, read on the forward strand.
GAGAAACCCAACGAGCCACAAGCGTTTTAGAAGGAATGAAGCATGAGCAGAGCGCATCCAAATGTAATAATGTACAATCGTGGACTTTAATAAGGTACCGTCTACATCAAAAAATGCAACTGCTTTTTTCGGTTTTTTAATTTTACCTTGCGGTTCGGTAAGGCGAATTTGAATACTGACATGCCTTCCCGTATATCCGCCCTCCATTACATTACGGGCTAAAGTTCAGATTGTCTCAGCATTGTCCCAAGTTCAGCAACTCGATTTTGTGCCAACTCCAAGAATTCTTGGTATCTGTCCGGGTCAATGGATGTTTTGTCTTGTTCTGCCCAACCCTCCGGTGGAAAGGTCAGGGATTCACCGAAAACGATACGCACGGGATGTTTCTTGGGTAAGTTCCGTCCCTTGGGCAAGGCGTGGTAGGTCCCCTCAATATAAGCCGGTATAACTGGGACCTTAGGACCGTAAATCAGCAAACTGAGCACCCCAGGTTTGAACGGTTGAAGTTTACCGTCGAGCGAGCGTGTGCCTTCGGGAAAGATGAGTAAGCCATTATTTTCCGCCATCACTTCGTTTGCTGCCCTGAGATCCTGTAGAAATTCAGTAAAATTGCCCTCTCGTTCTATCGGAAGCGCATTAAGACATGTCCGAGCAAACCAGCCTTGAAGACGCGTGGCAAACCAGTAATCTCGCGCGGCGAGCACCCAGAGATAGTCTGCCTTCGTTCCGAGAGCAGTAATCACCGTCAATGTATCCAGGTGACTTGAGTGATTCGGCATAATGATATAGGGTTTGTCCTGCGGAATATGCTCAAGCCCATAGCATTTCAATGAAAAATAGTTCCGATAGATACCGGTAATCACAGTGCGAAAAACACGGGCATACCACCGCGGCATCTGTCCGAATTCCGACTTTCTGTTTTTCTCAGGACCATCCTTTTCTTTGGTAATGTCCGAGGGGAACGTCTCGATTAACCGAACGACATCACCGACTGTTTCCAGATTGGCGAGTAGGGCATCCGGAATTGTTCCGCCAAGTCGGGATTCAAGAACCAGCAGGAGATCAAGTCGCGTGAGTGAATCAAGCCCTAAATCGGTATCCAAACGACTCTCCCGTTGAATCTGGTGTGCCGGCATGCGTGCCAATCGTGCGAGAGTAGAGAGAATTTCTTCTGGTATATCTGTTCTTGGTAGTCGGGAATCGGAGTTCCCTCCTACAACGTCTGCAGTGGAATTCTCCTCCAGATCTGCCATATTTTTAATATGCGCTTCCAAACTGCGGCTTAGACTTTGCCGGTCTACATTTCCATCTGCAGTCTTTGGTAGAGGATCATCCCAGAAATGGGATTTATGGAATTGTTGGTAACTCGGTAGTTCCTTTGCTCGTGCTTGAAGATGGTGCTGAATCTCTGTTTTCGCCGCTTCGTCGGGTGCAGTCGGTACAATCACGGCATGTATAGTTGTATCTGACCCGTCTTCGTAGGGGATGCCGAGGACACACATTTCAGAGATAGCCGGATTATCCCGATAGAGAGATTCTAACTCGACGGGATAAACGTTCTTTCCAGAAGCGGGAACGATAATATCTTTGCAATGCCCGGTGAGATAGAGATAGCCATCCGCATCCATGTAGCCTAAGTCACCCGTGTAGAGCCAGCCATTGCGAATAGCTTTTTCTGTAGCGTCAGCGTTCTGATAGTAGCCCTTCATCGTACTGGGTCCCTTAGCAATGATCTCCCCGATACCATTGCTATCCGGATCCTCAACCTGAAGTTCCACACCTTCTACCGCTGGTCCCACCGATCCCCGTTTACTTTTTTCATACGGATTGACACTGAGAACGGGGGCGGTTTCGGTCATTCCGTAGCCTTGATAGAGCGTCATCCCAAACTTCTGAAATCCTTCGTAGATTGCATCGGAAAGCGGGGCACCACCACTGACAAGGACGCGAATTTCTCCACCCATGACTGTTCGTGCTTTTTCTGCCAATGTCTCGCCCGGTATGTCGGCTCGCGCTGCTTGTCGCTCAATTGTGCCTTGGAGCATCTGAAAAAGGCGTGGAACACCGATAAAAGCCGTAGTTTTCGCCTCACGCATTGTCTTTAGAAGCGTTGTGGGACGGAGCGCATTGACGTAAGTCGCTGTTGTGCCGCTGTAAAGTGCCATCAATAAACTGCACGAGAAACTCAAGGCATGATACAACGGGAGTGCTGACAGAATCCGCTCCGTGTCTGTTGGTGGAAGTGCTTTCGCTACCGCTTGAACGTTAGAGATGAAACCCCCGTGCGTCAGCATCGCGCCTTTCGCTTCAACAGTGGTGCCCATTGTAAAGATAATCGAGGCAACGGTATCTGGAGAAACATCTACATTCGGAAAATCGGCAGGAATCTCGGCGGTTAAGGCTTCGCTCTCCTTACCATTGGAAACCCCAACAATTTCGCAGTTTCTGTTGATGTTTTGTAACATTGTCTTTGTTGTTGATAGGGTTTCCGCGTCGGATTTTTCTAATACACTTTCGGAGGCTAAAATAGATTTCGCAGTGGTGAACTCGGCGATTGCCAAAATTTCATGAGCAGGCGTTTGGGCATCAAGAGGAACGACAGCGATACCTATCTGGACAGCCGCAAGGTAGGCGATACACCATTCGGGTTGGTTTTCAGAAACCAGCACTACGCGATCGTCTTTTCGCAAACCGCTTTCCCATAGTTGCCATGCGACTTGACGAGACAGGGTATACGTCTCCGCATAGGTGTATTCTTCCCACCCACTTTCGGTTGCCATCTGCAACGCGATTCTATCGGGGATTCGCGATGCTTGTATTTTAATCAGGTCTACGATCGTTTTTGGGAGAATTTGGTCCGGGGGTAGATCGGATTGAGTCTGGGAATAGACTGAATCCATTCCTTGTATTACACTTTCATTCCTTGTATTACATTTCCATTCAGGGGCAGTAGCGGACTCCTCGGATTCATCTTGTGAACTTGCCTTTTCTTGTTTTGTAGAGGGAGAGGCTTCTGTATCGTCTGCTGTGCCATCTTCAATCTTCAACACATGTCTCTTTATGCCGGGTATGTGAATTTCTTGGAAATACCGCTTCCAATGGATCCGTGAAACGTCGAAGTTAAAACGCTGCTGTTCTGTAGGTGAAAGCGCATCGTAAAGTTCTTGTGTCTTCTCCGTTTCGAATTCAAAATTAGTTCGCGTGTAAGGGGCATAGATTCTGATGTAATGCAAGAGTGCTTTGATACCACTCTGCTTCAGGGCAAGTTGGCGGCGTTTTCGCTTGGCGGCACGTATCGGAAGTTTGCCGAGTGTCTGAACGGTAAGGTCAACTAAGCGCATACGACTATCCAATTTTCGCTGAAATTCTTCTAAACTCGGATATTTCCAGATCGGCACTGTAACCGGTTTTCCATCCTCTATCATTGGATATTTCATAAAATATTCGTAGGTCGCCTCAAAGATACCTCGAAAATAGAGCGGATTCTGTGTCCCAGTCGCAACGTGATACACTTCAATACCCCCGCGTCTTGCTGTCGCCTCAGCGGTTGCCAAGATGGCGTTCACTACAAAATCGACAGGGATAATATCAAGAATTATATCCGGATCTGCCGGGAAATCTGGAAGTCGCCCTTTCCCAAAACCGACGATCAGGGGTTCGCACATCCGAAATCCGCCAAGCCATCCGGGTTCAGGTTCATCGAAACTACTCTCAATAATTGAGGGGCGCACGATAGCAGTGGGCAGTTCACCGCGCAATTCCATGACCATCTGTTCAGCGAGGAATTTCATGTAAGTATAAGTATCGTTCCATCCGCGTGAACGTGCGTGCTTTAACCCTTCCTCAACTAAGCGTTCCTCAAGCCATTCTGCCTTCAGTTCTGCGACCTGTGCCTCAAGTCCCTTACGCGTTCCTCTTATTTCCGCCTCCGCTTTTTGCTGAAAGTTAGCGAGATTTTCAGGTGAATCGACTTCAGCACGGACAGCAGCACTCAGGGAAAGCAGCCCTTCGATTTCCTCAGAGAGCGTTTCCGGAATAGCTATTCCTGTTTTTTCGCGATGTTGTGTTGCGTAGTGTTCGTAGGGTGGTGGAAGTTCTTCAAGCACGCGTCCGGGATTGTCGCCACAAACATATGCCGTTGAGATGTGAAGAAACACTGCATCCTGACAACCCCTTGCAAAGTTGACAACATGCTTAGCGGCGAGGGCATTCCCCCACAAAGAATCATCGAAGGGTGGATCAAAATCCACAAGCCCCGCTATATTAATAAAAACTTGGACTTCGTTCTGGAGCCCTTGGTATTCTGCATCGCTGAATCCAAGACGCTCGTGAGTGAGATCACCTTCAACAGCCGTCAGTTTCTGTTGTGCCCATGCCTCAAAATTTTCGCCGTGTAGCCGACGAAGAGAGGCAAAAACATCTGAGGTGAGAAGTTCATTTTCTAAGCGTTCTTGAGCGGAAGTGTGTTTCCCAGTGGTGTCCGTGCGACTCCGAATGAGAAGATAAATCTTTTGGATGTCGGGAAGTGTGGTTAAAATTTTTGCGACCATCGGCTGCCCCAAAAATGCGGTGCCGCCGGTAATGAGCAGAATTTTTCCCCGAAAAAAATCAGTTATTGACATAATTCTCTTTTCTGTGTCATGATAGATATTTGAAATATGTTACCCGAGGTCTTCACGCCTTGTATTGTTCTCAACTTATATTCGTGAATTTCGTCTAATCTTTCGGTAAATCACCCAAAACGCAGTTTACACGCCAAAACATCCTATTAAAAATAACACATTTTCTATAAAAAGTCAAAGGCTGAATAGATAATGCTACCAGAAGAAGAGAAGTTACAATTTTTACAAAAGACGGAACTTTTTGCAGAACTCCCACAAACCGAATTAAAAGCGATCTGTCATATCGCAAGCGAAGTCGCTTATCCAGCCCATTCAACGCTATTTGAGGAGGGGGATGAAGGCGATTCGCTCTACTTATTGGTCGATGGTGAAGTCAGTATCATCAAGGCAGGAACAGAGGTGTTATTTTTCAATGAGAAAGGTTACTGCCTCGGAGAAATTGCCCTGATTGACAATAAACCGCGGAGTGCCACAGTTAAAACGGTGAAACCTACACAATTTCTGAGGATCACAAGGAGCGACTTTTACAACGCTATGGCACGAGAACCGCGAATTGGGAGTGGGATGTTTCGAGTCTTAAACGAGAAAATCCGACGCGACCTTGAGATTCAAATGAGTGCTATCCGTAAGGAAGTTGCTCAAGAAGAATCAATGCGCCTTGCCGCTGAAGTCCAAAAATCTCTCCTCCCGAATAAGGAAATCACGCATCCGTGTGTCAGTTCCGCTGGATATTGCAGACCCGCAAATAGCGTCGGAGGCGACTATTACGATTATTTGGAACTCTCTGACAACAGCGTCGCCATTTTCCTCGGCGATGTCATGGGACACGGCTATCATTCGGCAATGGTGGCGGCAATGACGAAAAGTTGCTTACAAACACAGATCCGTTTTGACGCTTCTGTGCCGGAAGTCATGAAAGCGATTACCCGTGTCACAGAAGAGGATGCCCAAACTTTTATCTACATGACCTGCTGTTATCTTGTCATTCACCCTGACAATCGGTTCGAGTTCGCCAATGCCGGTCATCCGCAGATGCTCCTCTACCGTGCCGAACACGACGGCACCAACAGTGAGAATGGTAACCCCATTGAATTAGAATCCTCGTTTCTACCGATCGGTATCTCAATGTCCGACACACCGACGCAATACTATAGCACTGAAGTCAGTTGGTATCCCGGGGACCTATTGGTCATTTACTCAGATGGGATCACAGAGGCATTCAATCCTAACTCGGAAATGTATGGATTCGACAGGTTCACAGCACTCATTTCACAAAAACGTCATCTGTCTCCCGAAGAGATAAAGGCAGAGATTCTGTCCGACCTTCAGGCACATCAACAAGACGAAAGTGCCAATGATGACATTACACTCGTTGTGGCGAAGTTTTTGTAGGAGTTATCGTTTGTCGGATTTCTGGTTATCGGTCTTCAATTATCAGTTGTCAGTTAAAAGAGGGTGTTTTTGCTTGGGTGTTTCCCTTGCTAAACGAACACCTCTTCACTGAAAGGTTTTTCGTATGAGGTAAATAAGTTGGTTAATTGACGGGAGACCATGAATTGCCCTACTACAAACGGGGCTGCTCGTAGTAGTGCGATTTATCGCACGTTTAGGAATTACCCGGTTAAATTCTTAATCCTCATTAGAAAAACCGAACTGACTGCTGACAACTATTCTACTTGAGTTGGCTGACGGCGTAATGCATGATATTTTCCATGAGTGCTTTGTTCATGGAAGTGGTATATTGGCTATCGTTACGAAGACTGGTAATAATGTATAATCCCTTACCATGTCGCCTCGCCCCAACAACGAGTTCTTTATTGTCCTCGGTCGTAGCAAAAATTTCATCGCGTCGGTTCCAGTCCACCCATGCATCATCAATAAAGATTTTACCGGACACAATTGTATTGGGAATGGAGAAAAGGGAGTTGCCTTTTTCAGTAACAGCAAAATGTTGGGTTGGTGGGCTTTCAACGCCTTTCAATTTGCCCTGTAGCCATCCGACATCGCACGGTTTCTCGACACTACTGTCCTGTCCCGTAACGATGACAATGCCACCCTTTTTCACAAAGTTTTTAATCTTCTTCTCTACTTCACTGGAAAGGAGGTAGTGTCCATAGCTGGAAATCTCTTCGTATCCGATCCACAGAATGTCGGCTTTTTCTAACTGGGGCAACTTGTGTTCTTTGGTAGATTCATGCGCTATGGCACGTTTACCGACCTTTTTGACAGCACGCAGTGCCATATATTCGTACGTTGCTGTGTTTGTATAGACAGGGGTTTGACTCCATGTTGGATGTGTGCTATTTCCTGTGAGTACCAGAACTTTGACGGCATCTTTCGGTGCCGCAACCCACATTTTACCAGCTAACATGTCGAGAACGATTGCTTGGAATGCTTTTGTTTTCCCATCGAATGTCCGAGACATCATCGGGTCAATATGTGTAAATGTCCACCAAGAGCCACTGTATCCACCGCGATAGGCACGCATCTGGAACCACGTATTGTCAATGAAACACATGCTATCTATGCCGTAGTGCTCACGATAGAAAACGATGATAGGCATGCCCTTTTTCAGCAGTTTTACCATCTTCTCCGGCGAAGTACCTCGCTTGTAGTGTCCAGTGGCAAAGTTCATCTTAATTTCTTTGAGTCCGCTTTTCCCTTTGACATCTTTTTTCACAGTAACAACGCCTCGCAAACGTTTCTGGTCAACGCTCTTTACTTCGCCAAAAACGATGTTCGTACACGCATCGAGGATTTCACGAATCGTATACTCTCGCTCAATAAATGCGGGTGCAGTTGGCACGAAAAGCAACCCGATAAGACAAAGCCCTAACAACAAAGCAATGAGGTTATATGTAAAGCGCATGGTGGAATCCCCTTTTTTAATTTATGGTCTCTTGGACCTCGTTCCGCGAGGATTTCCGAGGTATCTAAACAGCACCTTAGTCAAGGTGCCGATATAAACTCGTCAAGGGCCCGAGCGGAATGTAATGAAGCTCAGTCAAAAGCCACTATTTTAAAAAATTATATTACATCTGCATTGATTTTTCAACTGTTTTCCGTTTCGGGCATACGTTATGTTAGGACTGAAACTTTCCGCTTTACTGCAGCTTACAAGCCAAAACATACGGTTAAAGGATTCACGATTCACGTCAGCACAAATCTATGATGCTGCTGCTTATATCGGATTTCTGATTTTCGTTCTCGCCCTACCCTTCGGCTATTCGACAGCATCCCTTAACATCGGACTCTCGTTTGTGCTATTCGGATGGGTAGGACGCATGATTTCAGAACGGAAACTCGGTTGGAAACGTACTTCACTTGACATTCCGATCTTGCTGTTTCTCGGATTGGGCTTGGTGGCTTCACTTCTTGCACCACATCCTGCCACCAGTAGCCTCGGCTATTTTTGGAAACATCTCCGGGCAATCCTGCTTTTTTACGCTGTTATTCATAGTCGGTTGGGCATTCGGTGGCGGCATATCGTTATTGCCTTCATTGCTGCGGCAGGGATCTCTTCTGCACTCGGACTTTGGTATTACACAAATGACACCCGTTTAGCGATTGATTTTATGGGGAGGATTGGATTACAATTTCAGGAAGAACTCACTATCGGTGAAGAATTCTCGGATGAATTACGCGCCGAATTGCGAGGTTACAATGTACCGCTCTCCGAAACCGCAGCGTTTGTACCTTCAAAGCAACTAAACGAATGGCGTATTGACGATCCAGCGAGAGACAGACGCTACACAGTCCGCAAAAGTGAGACGCATCTGATGGTGTACATGATCGAGCAACGGCTCACCGGAACCTTCAAGATGCCCAATGATTTGGGGGCATACCTCGCCCTCACACTTCCATTTGTTATGGGGTACTTTGTCGCTGGATGTAGCGGTCTGACTTGGGCAGACACAAGGCCTGTCCCTACATCGGAACGGACGGAAGCATATCGAAAATCACGACACCTCTTAATTTGGATGACCGTGGGACTCAGTCTGATCTTAGCACTGATGAGTGCAAATCTTGCGTTGACACTGACGCGCACTGCGTGGGTGAGCGTCACTGTTGCCGTCGTTTGCATCGGATGCTATTTTGTTGTAAAAACTTTGCTTACATATATGCCGTGGAAGCGAAGTCTGCTGGGGTTAGCGTTAGCAGGTGTTGTATTCTGTCTGTTGATAGTGAATACGAATTCTCGTCAGGCGATAATCGGGATCGTTCCTCGACATATCAAGGCGCGCGTCCAGACGATGATTGCACACCCCGCAGGGTTCATGGGGGAACGACCACAATGGTGGCGGACCTCGCTACAAATGATTCAGAAACATCCACTTACCGGTATCGGATTGGGTAGATTTCGCTATGAGTATCAACACAGCGGACCGGATGAGCAGTACTACACACCCTATCACGCGCACAACATCTACCTACACATCGCTACAGAGCAAGGCATTCCTTCGCTTTTGCTGTTCTTGTGGATGGTCGCAATTATCTGTCGACGGATTTCCGTTATGCGAAAAACCAATGATCTGTGGAAGATGGGGACCTTCATTGGGGCAAGCGGATTTCTAATCTCTGCACTTATTTACGGGCTTGCGGATAATATTTTACATCAGCGTACGGTGTTGCTTTTCTATTTTATTATTGGAATCATCTTTTACATACAATTGCCTAAGGACGAAAAAAATGAAAAAACCCTTGAAACCGGTTGATATGTCTTCCGTCAAAACTTATCCACTTCGGGACCGTATCAACAAGATCTCCGTCCGCGATTTCGCAACACTACCTGAATTAGAGATAGACCTGTCTCCATTTTTAGCAAGTTTGCCGAACATCCTCAAAGGACAGGACTTTTTGGCTCTCATCGACGATATCGTTGTCGCCCATCAGAACGAGAAACCGGTCATCGTGATGATGGGAGGACATGTCATCAAATGCGGATTGAGCCCGCTTTTAATTGACTTGGTAAAACGTGGAGTGATTACTGGATTTGCCTTTAACGGCGCAAGTAGCATCCACGATTTTGAGATCGCGCTTATTGGAGAGACTTCAGAAGATGTCGCGGCTTATCTCCAGAACGGGCAGTTTGGGATGTGGGAGGAGACAGGACGCTTGATGAACGAAGCGACTCAGCACGCCGCAGATGCAAATATCGGAATGGGCGAAGCACTCGGTAGGCAACTGATTGAAATGGACGCGCCCTATAACGCGTATAGTCTTCTGGCTTCCGCTGGCATCCAATACGGTGTTCCAATCACAGTGCATGTTGCTATCGGGACGGACATTATCCATCAGCATCCGTCTGCGAATGGTGCCGCTATCGGCGCAGCGAGTTTCACCGATTTCCGACTGCTAACGGCGTTGGTGACGGATTTGGAAGGTGGTGGCGTCGTGCTGAATTTGGGATCGGCAGTAATATTGCCTGAAGTTTTCCTGAAGGCGTTGACGATCGCGCGGAACTTAGGGCATACAGTGTCTCATTTCACCGCCGCTAACTTCGACATGAATCAACAGTACCGATCCGTAGAGAATGTCGTCAAACGCCCAACAGAGATGGGTGGTAAAGGTTATACGTTCACAGGACATCATGAACTAATGATCCCACTTTTGGCGCAGGCGGTTTTGTCTCGGTTATAGATGGTGAGGTATATTTTTCTTCCAGAGTTCTATAAACTATTCTCCATTTGAAAGGCGTACCAGTGAACCATTTCTGAGTCTTGATGTCCTTTAATCTGTATGAGGCAAGTGTCCCTGAAACCGGTTATGACTTTTGCATAACGAGATCGCTATAAGAAACAGCAATCGGGCCCACAGCATCCAAATGAAGTACGGCTTTAACGTGTTGATGCTCACCTATCGCTTCGGCTTCGGTCTGTCCCCGAAACACTGTCTCCAATTCGACAAATTGCCCTAAATCGGCAACCGTATCGAGATGGATGCGGGTGTGGTTGAACATCCAGACTTCCCGTTGTTTTTTTACGACTGTTTTGACCCCAAGTGCAACGGTTAGCAAGCCTTTGAGGGAACCCGGATCGGCGATCTCACAGAGTTGATATTGGCTGTAGCGAGACCCATCTTGATTCGGACGCTCATAATAGATGAGCCAACCCTCAGACCAGCCGTCAACTTCGCGCAACTTGAGCCGCGGCTCACACGCTTCTGATCTTGAAGAGCCTTTTACTTTCGTTATATGGAAATACGTATCAATTTGGTGTACAGTTTCATGAGGCACCGCATTTAAATCAGTCAACCTCGGATAGAGTCCTTTAAGCGATTGAAACTGTCCTTTGAATTCTAAATTTTTTGCCATTTTTAATATAGTTGGTATGCCAAAATTTGAATTTAATCGTCCGGTTCATAGTCATAAACACAGGATCGGTTGCAAGGTTCATTGTTCTTAAGCAACGCACAGACTGGATGCTTTAGTTGTAATGCACTCCGCAAGCATGTGCGCAATTGCTCGGGATCGAAGTCCTCACCCCATATGTAACTATAACCGCCTCCGTCCATCGTTGCCTGGGCACGCGCTTCACTTGTGACGAGAACAACGATTTTGATATGCTTTTTATTTCTGCGAACATCGTTGAAAATCCGCCAATACCCTCGCGATGTCCAATCGAAAATAACCAAGCGATAGCGAGCAAGTCGTAAAAAACTCGGTGCATCTTCAGCTTCAACAGCATCGTATCGGTATCCTTCAGCACGGAGCACCTCTTCCACCCTACGCCGGACATTCGCGTGATAACTCACAAACAGCACATCGCCTTGAACTTGTGAGATACCTCGCGCTTCCTGAATATCGAGCGGGCCGAGTGCCATCTTAACTTGGTGTTGAAGTTGGTAACGAGCAACATGGGTCTGTCGATCTACCTGTTTCAATCGCTGCTGTAAGATGGAATAAGCGTCGGTGCGATGCTTCACTCAATCTCTCCGAAATCCTCATCGGACTGGAAACTATCGACGCACGAGCGATTGCAACGCTCTCCGTGCGCTAACAACCAGCAGACGCGATGCTTCAATTTTAGCGAACTTATGAGACAGGTGCGCAACTGCTCTGGATCAAAATCCCGTCCCATTAGGAAACTGTAGCTGCCCCATGCCATCGCTTCGCGTGCTCTTCCGTCATTGGGAACAATTGTGATAATCTTCACATAAGGTTGGTACCGCTTGACATATTCAAAAAGTCGCCATCGCGACCGACGGGTGCAATCGGCAATTATCATCCGATATTTGTTTAATTTCAGCAAACCGATGGCTTCCGAGGTCCGCTCTGGAATATCGCACCCGTAGCCCTCGGAACGGAGAAGGTTTCTCACTTTGTCGTGTAAATCATCGTCCCGTGAAACGAGCATCACATCGCCTTCCAATTCAGAGACGGTGAAGTCCTCCTGAATATCAAGTGGGATGAGTGCCTCTTCTACTTGTCGGTCAAGATGCCTACGCGCCTGTCGCATCCGATCCTCTACGCGATCAAGTCTGTCGTCTAAGTCTGGGAGTGGTGTAAAAAATTTTCTCATTTCGTTTTATCTGTTTATTCAAACCAATACTTACTCACAAATGAGACTAACTGAAGAATGTCTTATTAATTTTAACGCACCTTATGACACATATCAAGGGTTTTTTGTTGATAAAAACCGCGAAATCCCCTAAAATCTCAACATGGGAAATCGGCGAGCAACTATATGAGTCATCAGTTATCAGTTTAAAGAGGGGTTTCGTTTAACCACAGACCTCACTGTAACGCTTAACTGTTAAGGATAAAAAAATGTCTGTACCCCAACTACCCATCCCATCCCATTTCGATACCGGTCAGGTAGACCAGGTCTGGCGGATCCCTTATCAAGATCGCCAACGCGAGGCACAGATATGGGCGCAGGAACACGCAATCCGCCCCGCATTTGAGGATAGCTTTCGGACCTGCTTGCTACTCATTGATGTCCAAAATACATTCTGTATTCCTAATTTTGAACTTTTCGTCGGCGGCAGATCAGGAAATGGTGCGGTAGAGGACAACATTCGTTTGTGTCAGTTTATCTATCGCAATCTACTACACATTACCAAAATCGCTTGCACACTCGACACGCATACAGCGATGCAGATATTTCATGAAGTCTTCTGGATTAACGATGCCGGTGAGCATCCAGCACCCTTACAGACCCTAATTACGCAGGCTGATATTGAGGTAGGTAGATGGCGTATAAATCCTGCTGTTGTCGGTAGTCTGAATCTCCCACCCCAAGTTCCAGAATCCGATCAATACGCATGGCTCAAGGCGTACGGCGAACACTACGTCAAGACGCTCACTGCCGATGGAAAATATCCCCTCGCGATATGGCCCTACCATGCAATGCTCGGTGGGATTGGGCATGCAGTTGTTTCCGCAGTTGACGAAGCCTGCTTTTTCCACGCTATTGCTCGTGGGACTCAGGTACACTATGAGATCAAGGGGCAGAATCCATTGACTGAGAACTATTCGGTCTTGCGTCCGGAAGTCCTCAACGACCCAGGTGGAGAGCCAATTGACCAAAGAAACAGCACCTTCCTCGAAATGCTCTTCGGATACGACCGAGTGATTATCGCTGGACAGGCGAAGAGCCACTGTGTTGCTTGGACTGTTAGTGATCTCCTTACAGAAATTCAGCAAACGGATACTGAATTAGCCAAAAAAATTTATCTGGTAGATGACCTGACTTCACCCGTTGTGGTGCCTGGGATAGTGGACTACACAGAATCAGCAGACGATGCTTTCACAAAGTTTTCGGATGCTGGCATGCACGTGGTGCAATCAACAGAACCGATCTTTTAAGGAATCATTAAAAAATGAATAGACAAACAGAATTGGGAACCTTCGCACGATTGTCAGGAATGATGTTTCTGCAGTTCGCGATATGGGGCGCGTGGGCAGTGCTCATTGCCGGGCACATGCAAAATCTTGGATTCTCCGGTAAACAGATTAGTTACGTCTTCGGTACGACTGCCATCGGTGCGATAGTTTCTCCAATCATCGCAGGTTGGATCGCGGATCGACTCATGCCAGCACAAGTATTTGCGGCGATATCGCATCTCCTTGGCTGACCGCCATTTCCTGCTGATTGCTGACCGCTGATAGCCGACTGCTATTAAAAAGATGTTTGATTTCCGAGCACCCCTCTTCCTAATTCTACTCGCTGCGATCCCTGTACTAATCTTTGTGCAACGGAGAGCACATCTCAGCACAGCAAAGTGGCGAAAGCGCGTAACCTTCTTCCTTAGGGGAGCTGCGCTTTTCTGTGCAATCCTTGCCTTAGCCAATCTGCATCGGACGCACCAGGAACAACGTTTCGTTGTCGTTTTCTTGATCGACGCTTCCGAAAGTGTCCAGCCCACGCAATATGAAGAAGCATCCAAACAGATAAATGCCACTATCGCAAAGTTGAAACCAACTGACAAATTCGGCATCATCGGTTTTGCAAGGGAAGCCGGGGTCCTACTGGAAATCCGTCACAAACAGGATCAACCAACGGAAATCGCGCCTATAGTGTCCTTGGAAACACTCACAGAACAAACGAATCGACGAGATGGCACCGATGTGCTTACCGCACTCAAGCGGGCAATCGCCCTATTACCGGACAACTACCATCGACGGATCGTCCTATTTAGCGATGGAATCCACAACACTGGCGGAACATCACTTAAAAACTATATCCCATTGCTCTCGGCAAGCGACGTCGAGATATTAACGGTCCCTCTCGGTACTGTTAACGATGCTGTTCGGGTAGTACAGTTACAGATGCCGTCTCAGGTTCGCAAAGGACAAAGTTTTGAGATTAGTGCAGTGATCGAAACTGATGGGAGTATCCCCACGTTAACTGCCACCCTCTATCGCGACGAAATGTCAATCGGTGAGTATGAATGGACGTTGCTAAGCGGTATACATCCCCTTGCGTTAACCACAGAACAGCCATTAAAAGAAGGAAACCATAGATATACGCTGAGACTGGACGTAACCGATGAAATCCCTGAAAATAATCAGGGACACGGAGTTGCGACAATTCAGGATAAACCACACGCTCTGTACGTAGAGGGAAATTTGGCACACGCTACGGTTTCCTCAAGCCCGGTAGGTGCGATTTCTAACCGCACTGGGCATCCTGCTGAACTGGAAACCGTCCTTGAGGAGAACGGCTTCGTCGTTGAGGCAATATCCCCTACAGAAATGCCAGCGGAATTAGTGGAACTCCAGCGTAGCCATGTCTTGATTCTGAGTAATGTTTCTGCGGAGACACTCTCATCTGAACAGTTACAAAGTATTGAAAATTATGTTCGTGATCTCGGACACGGATTGGTGGTCATCGGTGGGGGA
>JAAXHD010000297.1:0-6127 GCA_012271015.1 Candidatus Poribacteria bacterium
TATTAAATCTGGGCACCGTTCCACTTCGTTCCACGGTGGTTTTCGGTTAATTCCAATTCCTTACTATTAACTCGGTGTACGAAAGGAGATTCATAAATGCCGATTCCCACTATTCATGTCGGATGTACCCATTTCGCGCACGGACGCCTACAAGCGCAAATCAATTCAAAAGGTCTTAACCCCGTTGCCTGTGTAGATATTAACCTTCCTGCAGCCCGCGAAGCCGTAGCAAGTTTAGAAGGGGATGTTCCCGACTATCTCGCGGATCGTATCTACACGACGATAGCCGAGGCGAAAGAAAAACACGACGCGCAGGCATGTCTTATCTATGCCGCAACGACCGTTCATGCCAAATTAATTGTTGAAAGTCTGAACCTCGGCATGCATACCCTCTGTGTCAAACCCATCGCAACAACGCAGGCAGAATTCCACGACATTATACGCGCACATAAAGCGAACCCTGGCTTAATGCTCGTCCAAGGACAGAATAAACGATGGAATCCTGCCGCTACGAAAATGCGGGAATGGCTCCGAGAAGAGGGTGGCATCGGTGAAATGTTAGCGGGAGAGTGTCGATTCTGGATTCGCCAAAATTTATATACAGGTCCAGATTCCCGACAACCCGATGCATACATTGATGGACTTTTCTTCCACGCCGGCACGAGTCACCAACTCGATCAACTTGTCGCCGCGAAGGGGCTTCCAGAGTATGTTACCGCGCATGTTCACAACCGCCGAGACCCTGAACTCGGACAGATTGAAGCTTGGGGAACTGCTGGTGGCAACGCACTCATGGAGTACGCAAACGGGGCACCTTTCTCCTATGCAGGAACGCGGGCGGCACATACAGCTCCGTTCGGATGGAGTGGACATTGGACTTTCCACGGCGAGGACGGAGACCTCCGACGAGATGCAGGACACCTACAACTCTTCCGACTCGGCAAAACCATTGAAGACGTATCCCTTCAAGATTTGCACGCTGGCCTCATAGAAGACGATCGCCTCCAGTTTGATGCATTTGCGCAGGCAATCGCCAACGGAACGGATCGGGATTGGATGCAGGACACAACGCTTGGCACATGGATACTCATGGAAGCCTGTAACGAATCCGCTCGAACGCACGAAAAAGTCGATGTTGAAGCGTTCGCCAAGAAGATGCTCGCTTAATGGCTATCAGTTTGCCCGTTACCCCGAAAAGGTAGCCTGCAACAACGGCACAGGGTTTTTGTAAACGCTAAAATCCAATGCGAAGAAAGTGTTTCTTTAGGTCTACGGAAAGGCACTTCATCCATCAAACCGACCTGACCGAACCGCAAGGAAAATTAAAAAAAGGAAAACTAAAAAATGCAATCTCCACACGGCTCAGCGTTTCGTCCCTCTGTGATGGGACGAAATGGAATGGTTACTTCTGGACATGTGCTTGCCTCACAAGCAGGTATTCAGACAATGATGGCAGGCGGCAACGCTATTGATGCAGCCATCGCAACCGCTGTAGCTCTCGGTATGGTTGAACCTGCTGGCTCTGGGCTTGGAGGCGACGGTTTTATTCTCATCTATTGGGCGAAAACCGGGAAAGTCGAGGCGGTGAATGGAACCGGACCCGCCCCGCGTGCCGCGACCCGAGAAACCTACCTTAAGGATGGCGGGATCCCAATGAAAGGGATGCGGAGTGTTTCGGTGCCAGGGATCGTTGACGCATGGCTTCTCGCGCACGAACGCTACGGTGCGCTCAAGTTAGAAGACGTTTTCGCACCCGCAATTTCACTCTGCGAAGACGGATTTCCTGTCAGTCATAGACTTGCTGGCGGGCTTAAAGGCGAGAACGAACGTTTCGCCGCCGAGCCAGACAGTCGCGCTATTTTTACAAACGATGGTGAACCCATCCCCGCCGGTCAGTTCATAGCGAATCCCAATCTCGGTACCACACTCCGAAAGATCGCAAAACATGGAAGAGATGTGTTCTACAAGGGGGAAATCGCTAAGGCTATCGGTGAATTCAGCAGTGCCTACGATGGTCTCCTGACTGCTGAAGATCTCGCTGACTTCCACGCACATTGGGCTGAGCCGATACACGTCAACTACCGTGGATACGAGGTTTATGAGATGCCTCCCAATTCAAGTGGGCATATCTTGCTTCAAGAATTAAACATGGTTGAACGCTTTGATTTGCAAACCTTAGGGTGTAACACTGCCGAAAGCGTGCATCTGATGGTTGAGGCGAAAAAACTCGCCTTCGCCGATCGGGAAAAATATATGGCGGATCCAGAGTGGGTGGATGTCCCGATAGAAGGAATGTTATCTAAATCTTACGCCGCTGAACAAGCGGAACGTATCCACTTAGATAAAGCGGCTTTTGATGTTCCAGCAGGCGGTCCAGAGGCACACGAAGATACAACCTGTTTCTGCACCGCGGATCGGGCGGGAAATCTCGTTTGTATACTGCAGAGCATTCAGTCGGGGTTCGGCTCCAGCCTCGTAGCAGGTGATACAGGTATCCTCCTGAACAATCGCATGACCTATTGGCATCTAGAAGAGGGACATCCCAACTGCCTAATGCCGGGCAAACGCGTCCGTCACACCATGAACCCTGTCATTGTCACAAAGGACGGTCAACCCTTTATAGCATGTGGCACCCCTGGCGCAGATACACAGGTTCAAACGAATCTACAACTCGTTACCCACATGATTGATTTCGGGATGACACCCCAGGAAGCGGTCTCTGCCCCGCGCTGGCGGAGTTTGCAGAATCCAATGGAATCCACTATTCCGCACACGTGTTCCAATGATCTTCAGTTAGAAACCCGATTCTCTTCCGATACACAGGCAGGTTTAGCTGAAAAGGGACATGAACTTCAACTCGTTGGCGATTGGGGTGGTCCGGGGAGTGCTCAAGCGATCATGGTTCATCCAGAGTCCGGAGCCCTTATCGGCGGTTCTGATCCGAGAACAGATGGGTACGCGGTTACTTTTTAATCTATTCTTGGAAAGGGAAGTTCGCAAAAGAGGATTAGAAAAATGCCCGCGAAAGTGTAAGCGCAAACAACATGCCGCGCTGGCTCTATGCAAAGGGACATCAAACATGGAACCACGCTTATCACCACGCAAGGTAAATTAAAAACATGAAAATATTAGTTACAGGCGGTACGGGCCGCATCGGGTCAAATCTTGTCAAAAAATTGTTAGAAAAGGGACACGATATTCGTAGTTTTGTCTATCCGGAGGATGTCAATCGTGTCGGACGGTGGGACGGCATTGAACGCGTAGAAACCGTTCTTGGCGACCTGCGGGAATATGAAGATGTCAAAAAAGCCGTTGACGGTGTAGATGCCATCTATCATATCGCCGCGGCGTTCGGGGGTCCCTTTGATAACCGCCAGTACTTGGCAATCAACGGGATGGGAACGCTCAATATTTTAGAGTGTGTCCGCGAGTTCAATCCGAACATTCACCGTCTTGTCTATGCCTGTACCGAAGCGATTTATTGGGAACTCACTGAAAAAGGTAGATTCTTTAGTGAACTCATCACCGAAGACAGTATTGCCAAATACCATCACATGCCCTATTTCCTTACCAAATGGATTGGCGAAGAATTGTGCATGACATATCACCACCAATATGGTGTGCCTTCCACAGTCTTCCGTTTCACAACTGTCATTGAACCGAGCGAATATCTCAACGAAGATGGTTTGCCGAGGCAATTCGTCTTTAGTCCTATCTACAATAGGTACAAGAACTATACAGGCGATGATCCTGCTGAGTTAGAGACAGCAGATGCCGTTAAACGCCTCTGGGATGGGAAGGAGAAATTCATACTCAAACGGAATCCTGGCGGACGTCCCTACAAGGAGCATTTCACAGATGTACGGGATATTGTACAAGGATTGGTTTTAGGGATTGAAAAGGATGCCGCTGTCGGTGAAGAATTTACACTCGGTGGCAACGGTATCTTCAAACATGAAGAGGTAATTCCATACCTATGTGAACGTTACCAGATGGATTCTGTTGACGTGAAACTCCCACAACCCCTCCATTTTGAATTCGATTTAAGCAAAATCAAAACACTATTGGGCTTCAAACCCCAACACGATTTAGCGAGTATCCTTGATGCCGCTGAAGCGATGCGCCGCGGTGAGGAGGTAGGTATCATTCCGACAGGCGTTCGGTGGTCTTAATTTTTAATTTTACCTTGCGGGGGGAACAACAGACCTGGGATCTATAGAATCCACTTCTTAAATCCGCCTGCGCCGTTGTTGCAGGCTACAACTGTAGCGTAGGCTGTTAGCCTGCGAACTCTTTACTGACTAATGTCCTGGAGTTCGATTATCGTGAAAATTTCTCTCGGTATATCCTCACTTTTCCTATTCGTTTTTACCTGTTTGCTGCTCGGTTGCACCAAAACTACGGTCGCACCGACACGGCACGTCTCATCAAGCACGAGGCACCTCGACCGGTATATTCATGCAGCACTGAAGAGGGAAGGTATTCAGCCCTCAAAGGTGTCGGAAGATACAGAGTTTTTGCGTCGGATTCATCTTGATTTGACCGGAAAGATCCCAACACCCGAAGAGGTCGTGGATTTTCTCAAAGGGGGTTCTTCAAACAAACGTCAAAGAAAGATCCGAGAGTTATTAGCGAGTAATGCGTATCTTGACTACTGGACCGGGCTATGGGTGAACTGGTTAATCGGTAGACGTGAAGATGGAGATGACCGACGCATCGGGTTAACGTATTGGGTACGGGATGCCCTGGCAAAGAATATGCCATACAATCAGTTCGTTCAGGAACTCATCGCGGCCGATGGGGAATTGCGGGACAACGGTGCTGGAAACTACCTTCTACGTTACAACCACTCGCCAACTGTCCTCACCTCACACGTCTCGCGTTTGTTCTTAGGGCTTCCTATGCAGTGTGCCGAGTGCCACGATCATAAATCGGAAATGTGGACCCAAGAGGATTACTACGGCATTGCTGCCTTCTTCACTGGCATCAAGAGTCAGCGGAAGGGCGACATCCAGACAATGGATATGATAGGAAATGAGAGAAGAATGGATAATTTTCTCATTACGAATAAAGCGGAAAATGCGATTTGGGTGGAAACACTTGAAAAACAGGTCCGTCCGCATTTCTTAGATGGAACGGAATACAAAGGCTCACTCCGCAAAAAGCGAGAGGCACTCGCAAGGTGGATGACCGATAAATCGAACCCCTATTTGAGTCAAGCCATCGTAAATCGCATCTGGAAGCATTTTATGGGACGCGCCTTTGTAGAGCCGATCGATGGATTTGGAGAAGAAAACCAGGCTACTAATCCTCAACTCTTGAAGTGGCTCGCAAATGATTTCGTCATTCACGGCTACGATTTACAACATTTGATGCGGACTATCCTGAATTCAGAGACGTATCAACGCACATCGCAAACCAATGAGAGTAACAAAGACGATCAACACTATTACTCCCATGCATATCTGAAACCTCTAAGTGCTGAACAATTCTTCTATTCTCTGTTGCAAGCCACCAGTTTTGAAAGACTTCAACAGGTCAGAATGGAAGGTATCACAAGGCAGGGCGGCGAGGACAGGAAGGATATGCTGCGCCGACTTGAGCGGATGAAACGCGAGCATCTGAAAAAATTCCTCTTTTTGCTTGACAACGGCGAGATGGAAGAGATTGAGGCATTCAACGGAACTGTACCACAAGCACTCATGATGATTAATGGGAATATGGTAAATGATAGTGCAAGTCATGAAGAACGCGGGAGTTTTGTAAATTACGTACTCGAAAAATGGCGCGAACCGATGAAACGGATGGAATATATCTATCTCAATGTTCTGTCTCGGTTGCCAACGTCTAAAGAGAAAACCTACTTCCGACGCTATTTAGAACGGAGCCTCTACCGCAATAAGGACTTGGCTTATGAAGACCTCTATTGGGTCTTACTCAACTCCGCTGAGTTCTCGCTGAACCATTAGTTTGCACAGCCTAACAGGCTATGCTACGAAAGAAAAGGCACAAGACAGGCACAGCCGAATAGGCTATGCTACACGAAATACAACTATAAGGAGAATTCAATTATGAACAGCCGTAACCTGTTCATCACTATTTGTATAATTACGTTTGGCATTGCTGC
>JAAXHD010000297.1:6182-13684 GCA_012271015.1 Candidatus Poribacteria bacterium
TGATGAATACCATCAACTCCAAAATTCACCTAACTGTATGAGCGTCGTCGCTGACGAATTCTGGGAGGACGATTGGGACGAATACACCTTTGAGGTCCGAGGGAGTAAAATCAGTGGTGCCGAAGGCTTCCTAATTATGTTTCGGTGCCAAGGTTTGATGCAAGCTCGTGGACAGGCACTTGAGGATCATCCGCCACGTATGGAGAAGCTCAAACCCTCATTGGAATACTGGTGGAACCTCGGTGGCTGGGGAAACTCACGTTCGCAGGTCGAGTCGTGGGGTGGCAAAGGCGGTGCCAATAGTGCTCACACCATCAAAGACAAGGATTGGTATAACATCAAGATTGTCAATACACCCGATAGTTACACGGTCATCCTCAACGATGAAGAAGTCGCAACGGTGGACGATGATACCGAAAACGGTGTTGGGAGAATCGGCTTAGCTACGTGGAGCACTGTTGCTAAGTATGACGATGTCGTCGTTTACGGACCTGATGGACCCTCGTTACCAGTTGATGCGAAGAGCAAACTTGCGACGACTTGGGCACATCTTAAATCCGTGAAGTAGTTTCAGAACACTGTTATGAAAATTAGCGCGCGAGGCCTTGATGCCTCGCGTTCGCTTTAAAAGGACTGACGACAGATGCTAAACTATTTTTTACCCCCGCAAATTGAATTTGGCGACGGGGCAATCCAAAACTTAGGCGAACACGTCAAGGGGTTTGACGGCAAAAAACCGTTCTTAGTGAGCGATGCTGGTGTTATCAATGCTGGTATTCTTGCAAAAGCGACAGATGCCTTGGAGGCAAGCGACTTGTCTTATGCTACGTACTCTGATATCGAACCGAATCCGACAGACATCAGTGTTGCACACGGTGTAGAAGTCTACAAAACTGAGGCGTGTGATGTCGTCATCGCCGTCGGAGGCGGAAGTGTGATGGATGCCGCCAAAGCTATCCGTTTTTTAACGACCCATGAATCCCCTTTGGAACCATATTACGCTGATGTTGGTGGTGTCGAACGAATTAGCGGTGATATGCCACCACTAATATGTGTACCAACGACGGCTGGCACCGGCAGTGAAGTTTCACAGGGTTCGATTATTACGGATACATCGTTAAACACGACCGATCGATGGCGAAAGCGGGCAATCGTTACGCCTTTCAACATGTCGAACATAGCACTCCTTGATCCGGGAATAACGCTTGGCATGCCACCTGCCCTTACTGCCGCGACAGGTATGGATGCCATTACACACGGTATCGAAGCGTATGTGGCAACAAAGTACCACCCTATCGCTGAAGGGGTCGCACTACAGGCACTCAGAATGTTGAGCGCAAATATCCAACAGGTCTATCACAATGGTGAAGATGTAACCGCACGGGGGGAAATGCTTTTGGGGTCATGCATGGCAGCATTTTCATTCCAGAAGGGGCTTGGCGCGGTCCATTCGCTGGCGCACCAACTCTCTACAGACGCGCCTATTCCTCACGGCGTAGCAAACGCGATTCTCCTCCCTCCTGTCATGGAATTCAACTTCTCTCATGCGAGCGAAAAATACGCGGAAATCGCACGCGCCTTAGGTATAGATACCAGCGATATGGATATCAACGAAGCGGGACATGCCGCCATTGATAAAATCAGAGCGTATAATACAGAGTTAAAGATGCCTACAGGTCTTGGGGATGCCGGTTTAGACCGGAAAAAAATTCCGAAACTCGGAGCGGATGCAATGCTTGATCACTGTCACAAATTCAATCCGAGAGCGTGTACGGAAGAGGATATGGTAGCTTTATTTGAGGCGGCGTTCTAAGGAATGTTGATAGGTATAATCCACCCTTTCGTCAGCGCGGGTTTATACGCGTTATCGCGCAAATAATCTGACGTTTGCCACAAACAGAGATGCTTACCATCAGGCATCCATACAATAGATGTCAACTTCATAGGAGTGCGGGCGATAGGGAATTTTTTGTCGCTCTCAAGGTCATAAATCCAGATCTTCCAGCGGGTGCCTCCGCAGTCCTCACGTTCCATATACGCTAATTGTCTACCTGTTGGCGACCACGCCGGTGATGTGTGTTTCAAAATCTGACTCTGTGTCAAAGTGGACACCGTCTCCGATACGTGTAACTGCTTATCGATCAGTTGCCCCGGACGATTACCGCCGGACAAGACATAAGCCAGCCGGGTTCCATCTTCCGACCAGCTCAGTTGATGGACCTGTTGATGCTGCGTCAGGATCTCTTTTATGCGCTGCCCTTCTATGTCTTGGATGCGGATGCCAACATATTTAGAGTTGTTTACACCGAAAGCAACACGGGTGCCATCGGGTGCCCAAGAGGGTGCAGACAGATAGGTGTAGGTCCGTTGCCGGCGTTCAATTGGGACACGAGCAATAGCACCCAAACCGCTGCCATCGCTATTAATCCGGTAGACGATGTCCAGTTTCCCAGTTTGAGAGGTGTCGCGTCTTCTGAACACCAAACGGTTAGATGTCGGCGAAAAGGCAGGTCCATCTCCACGTGCTAACAGCTTGATCCTTCCGAATTTCCAATCCACTGTGTAAATAAAGCGTTCACCATTTTCGTCAACTTCAAATGCAACAAGCCGGCTATCAAGCGACCAAGAGACGTACGGATTGTAAAAATTTCCGGTGTAGAACTTTCGTGCCCGTTCCCCCTTCCGATCCATAATCCACAATTCATTCGCACGCCAATATCTGCCGCCCAAATCCTCTCTTTTCAAAAATGCAATGAACTCTCCGTCCGGACTCCAGCGAGGAAACTCGGCACCTTCAATCAATTGTATCCTATACGGATCTGTAATCGGGTGATCTTCCTCGCGACAGAAATCCGTATTGAACATAATACCGTCAATCACTTTGAACTCACCGAAGGAGAATTTGTTCATCCACCCTCGTACACCGTTCGGGAGTTCAACTTCATACCCATCGAACGCCACATGCGCATTCGGCGTTGATTTGTCCGAAACGCCTACAATCGGCAAACGTACGCCATCGTTGAGTTGTAATAACACAGATGCCCCTTCACTGGCAGCGGTTGTAATCCCGTCCTTTCTTGTATAAACCGGTGCCGCGTCATGTGTTACAATACCTTGCCGTCGAGTATCTGCCACAGAACTCCCATTGGCGTGGTCGATCACCTCGCTTGCATTTGCGAAGGCGTAGACATTGCCATCACCGGAAGCAGCATAAAGAACGCCATCGGAGATTGCGGGGGCAGCGTCTATAAAACCTCCAAGTTGATAGGTCCAAGTTTCAGTTTGGGATGCTGCATCAAACGCGTGAAGTTGTCCATTACGGGCGCCGATATAGACGATACCATTCGCTGTCACAGGATAACTCTCACTTCCACCCGTTTGACCCCGCCACAAATCTGCTTTGTGCTCTGGAAAGACAGGACGGAACACCCCTTTGGCACATCCGTATTCGATACCATGAATACGAATCGTTCTTTCACGCATTGCTTCAAGAGCACCTGTACTCGCGTTTAACAGATAGATTCTTGAAGGAAACGCACCGATGTAAACCCTATTGTCCAAAACGATCGGTGCCGCGTCCATCCAACCTTTTGATTTGAACTCCCACAGTTTTTCACCTGTTTTCGCGTCTAACGCGTAAACTTTGTTGTTCCGCGCACTAAAGTAGACCCTATTCCCCAAGACCGCCGCAGAGTAGCGGATAGCATCCCCGGCATCAAAAACCCATTTGATACCCCACTGCTTCGCATCCAGTGCATACAACTTACCATCGGTCGATCCGATATACAAAATACCATTCGCAATCACTGGCGAAGCGTGGAGCGGTCCACCGGTTTTGAGTTTCCACAGCAATTCTAACGGTGGTGTAATGTTGTTGTCGGGGCTAATCCCAGAAAAGCCAAGATTGTGCATGAACATGTGCCAATCTTCAGCCCGAGGGGGTGGAACAGGTTCTGTTGCTTCAGGAGCCACTGACTGCTGCTGTACCGTCGGCTGCTGCGTTTGCTTTTTCTGCTGTGAATCGCATCCCCACACAAGGAGAAGTGCAAGTAGGATTATAAGCGTTTCGGCACAGTTCACAAGCGAAAATTTATTATAGAAAATTCTATTCCAGAGATACACATCGACCCTTTCATTAGACCGTAGGTTGAAGGTTGAGGCTATAGGAAACCGTCGAGACATTTCATTATTCATTAAGTTAACACATTATTGAAGCGTATGCAACTGAAATACAATCGACCTGATGGTTCACCCGGTGACGGGGTTTGTAACCTCGTTGGTTTATAATAACTGTATACTTCACTATAAGTGGCTTTGACGAAGTGTTTAGAAAGTTTGTATTCTTTGAAGGAAACTGAATCGGTTTGCAACGAAAGACAAAGGAATGAAGGGTTCACCCTCAATTTTTATATCTTTTCGTAAAACGAAATCACATAGGGTTTCTAATAAAAAGCCGATGCTTAAAACTACGAGGAATCTATTTTTTCAAACTCCGCAAAAATTACGAAAAATTTGAATTTATGGCAAATTTGTGTTAAAATTTAACTTTTACAACACAATACCATTTTAATTTTAAGCGGTGAACGGAAATGAACACATTGGAATCCAAATTAGGTGAAGTCGACCCGCAAATTGTTGAAATCACCGCCAATGATCTGAAACGTCAGCAAGATTCTCTCATGCTGATCCCATCCGAGAACTACGCAAGTCGCGCTGTTATGGAAATCCAAAGCAGTGTTCTCGCCAATAAATACGCGGAGGGCTACCCCGGCGAGCGTTACTATAACGGATGCCAGTTTATGGACGATGTTGAATCGCTCGCGATCGAACGCGCAAAAGCACTCTTCGGTGCCGAGCACATCAATGTCCAACCACATGCTGGTTCCCAAGCGAACATGGCAGTTTATCACGCCTTGCTCGAACCCGGCGACACGATTCTCGGTATGTCCCTCAGTCAAGGTGGGCATCTCACTCATGGTGCTGGTGTCAATTTTTCGGGAAGCTCTTACAATATCGTTGCTTATGGTGTAGATGCCGAGACCGAGCGGATCGACATGAAAGAGATCGCACGTCTTGCCAAGGAGCACCGTCCGAAACTCATCGTTGTCGGGGCGACAGCCTATCCTCGGCAGTTCGACTTCGCGGCATGGCGGGAGGTCGCTGATTCCATAGGGGCATACTTGCTCGCGGATATCGCTCACATTGCTGGACTTATCGCCGGCGGCGTGCATCCGGATCCTGTTCCTTACAGTGATGTGATCACCACAACGACACACAAGACGTTACGCGGTCCTCGTGGTGCCATGATTATGTGCAAAGCCAAATATGCAGACAAGATTGATCGCGCTGTATTCCCGGGCTTACAAGGCGGTCCCTTTCTCCATACAATCGCTGCCAGAGCGGTGGCATTCAAAGAAGCGAGTGAACCTGCTTTTAAGACATATCAGGAACAAATCGTTAAAAATGCTAAGGCACTCGCGGCACGGTTAATTGAAAACGGTTTCCGATTGGTGAGCGATGGCACCGACAATCATCTGATGCTGATAGATCTCACTTCCAAATATGAGAAACTCAGTGGACGACAAGCCGCCGATCATTTGGAAGATGCCGGAATTATTGTAAATAAAAATACCATTCCTTTCGACAAGCGGAAACCGAAAACGACAAGTGGTCTACGTCTCGGGACACCAATGATTACGACCCGCGGGATGAAAGAGGATGAGATGGTTCTCGTCGCCGATTTTATTGCGGAAACGCTTGAAAACAGGCAGAAAGCCTCTATAAAACGTCAAATTCGAGGGAAAGTCAAGGAACTCTGCGCGCAATTCCCAATTTACGAATATCTAAAATAGTTGCCAGTTCCCAGTTATTGGTTACCAGTTAGAGGTATTTTTGCTTGGGTATTTCCCCAATTTCCCTCGTTTAACAAAACCCTCTTGTAACTCTCACTGCGAGGCAAACCGACAACTGAAAGTTTCCTGCGCAGCAGGCGAACCGAAAACNNTGAACTACAAAGCGGCACTCGCCTATATTGAAGGATTTATTGACTACGAAAGAAGTCCTGATTTTTCACGGCAGGCGCGGCTCTATAATTTAGACAGGATCTCCCTGCTCCTGGAATTGCTCGGTAATCCACACAATAAACTGCGGGTTATCCATATCGCAGGAAGCAAAGGCAAAGGCTCCACTGCTGCACTCATAGCGTCGGCACTTACGCATGCCGACTATAAAACGGGTTTATTTACATCTCCACATCTCATCACACCGAGGGAACGGTGTCGTATTGACGGTGAGTTAATTTCACAGTCAGACGTTGCTTACTATATTGAGAAACTCAAACCCGCAATCGAGACTGTCTCCACTTCCGAATTCGGACGTGTTTCGTTTTTTGAAATATACACAGCACTTGCCTTTTCCTACTTTTTGGACAAGGGAACAGATTTTGCTGTTATTGAGGTGGGTTTAGGTGGCAGACTGGATGCGACGAACGTCGTTACGCCTGTTGTAACCACTATTACACCGATCGGTTTAGAACATACCACGATCTTGGGAGAAACATATACCGAGATAGCAAAAGAGAAAGCCGAAATCATTAAACAGGGATGCCCTGTGGCACTCGCACCACAGCACCCGGAAGCACGAGCGGTATTTGAGAAGGTAGCAAGCGAGCGCGAAGCACCTATCGTTGAGTCTAAAGATTTGGTTGTGCAAGATTCCTGTGCCTCAAATCCAGGCCTCGTCCGAAATGCCGATGGTATGCCTATAGCACAGCAATTTGACCTGGAAACGGACTCGGAGCGTTATCCGCAACTCATGATGCCGCTCCTTGGACACCATCAGTTTATAAACGCGACGACTGCTGTTGCGGCGATTGAATGCCTGAAGCAAAGCGGATACATAATTCCGAAAACCAGTATTTATACCGGATTTAAGAATGTACAATGGCACGGTCGGATCCAACGAATTAAGTCTTCACCAATTGTCGTCCTTGATGGCGCGCATTCTCCTGCCTCAATGGAGGCACTCTGCCGCACGCTCCGTCAGAGTTTTCGTTATAGTCGGGTGACCTTTATTGTTAGTTTGATGAGGGATAAGAATCTGACAGCAATTGGTAGTGTTATTTCACAAACAGCGGATTTCGTAATTACCACACAAATCCTCAATAACCGGCGTGTGACGCCTGCTGAGGAAATACAGAGGGCATGGAAGAGCATGTTTGATAAAATTACCGTTTGTTCAACGCCGGAGGAAGCAATTACAAAGGCGTTATCCGACGCGTCGCCGACAGATTTAATTTGCGTTACAGGCTCGCTCTACCTCGTCGGTCAGGCACTTGAAATATTTAAATCAAGTTTTTCAGCGAAAGATCTTATTGGAATTCCTCCTTCTCAGTGAAAAATCACAAGCCTGTAACCGATACAGGCATAGCATCAAAACTCAGGTTTCCTGCAACAAGGCCCAGGTCTTTGCGAATCAACGCTGGATTTAGTCTGGGAATAGAC
>JAAXHD010000297.1:13708-23978 GCA_012271015.1 Candidatus Poribacteria bacterium
TTGCGGGACAATGTATTACATTTGCGTGTGTTGCCTCGCAGTGAGAGTCAGCGGGATGTATCTTCAACTCGAACACGAAAAACGTTAAAGTCTTAAACTTCGTTATTTATCCGAAAGGAAAATGTAAAAAAATGCGTGATATCATTTATAAGAAACGGTGGCTAAATTGGAAGACACTTCTGATATCCCTGCCTGTTCTGAATTTAGCCACCACGGCTTTTGCCCAAACAGATTCCCCTCCTGCTGTGCCGCCGGTGTGGTGGATTGCCCCAATCGGTTCACTCATCGCATTGGGGTTCGCTTATCATTTTTACCGATCCGTGATGAAACAGGATGAAGGGAACGAAACAATGCGCGACATTGCGCAATCCGTCCGTGAAGGCGCGATGGCATATATCAGACAACAGTACAAAGTTGTAGGCATCGTTTTTGTTGTCCTCTGCCTTATTTTTGTCTTCATGGCTTTCGTCCTTGATGCCCAAAACAAGGTTATCCCATTCGCCTTTCTCACAGGTGGTTTTTTCTCAGGACTCTGCGGTTTCCTCGGCATGAAAACGGCTACCAACGCCTCCGCACGCACGACAAGTGCAGCGATGCAAGGACTCAACGCCGGTTTAAAAGTCTCCTTCCGCGCCGGGGCAGTCATGGGATTGATAGTTGTTGGGTTCGCGCTCCTTGACATTACCGGATGGTTCCTCATCCTCTATTACCTGTTCCCCAAAATACTGCCCGGATTCTTAGAAGTAAACCCTCTGCCGCAAATTACTGTAATTATGCTGAGTTTCGGCATGGGTGCCTCAACACAGGCACTCTTTGCCCGTGTTGGCGGTGGTATCTACACCAAAGCAGCGGATGTTGGCGCGGATTTGGTCGGAAAAGTTGAAGCCGGACTTGCAGAGGACGATCCCCGCAATCCTGCAGCCATCGCAGATAACGTCGGTGACAACGTCGGTGATGTCGCCGGCATGGGAGCGGACCTTTACGAATCTTATGCAGGCTCCATCCTCGCGACGGCGGCTCTCGGTGTTGCAGCTGTTGCTGCCAGAGACCACAATGACCTTACCCTCCAACTGAAGTATCTTTCAGCCCCTATGATTATCGCTGGTATCGGCGTGATCCTTTCCATCTTGGGTATCTATATGGTGCGGACAAAAGAGGGCGCGACGATGAAGCAGTTGATGGGTTCCCTGAATCTCGGCATCAACGGAAGTGCTGTCGGCATAGCGGTCGTTTCACTCCCGATTCTTATCTATTTGGGACTTCCGAACCTATGGCAGATTTGGGGGGCAATTATCGCAGGGCTTGTGGCAGGTTTGATTATTGGGAAGGTTACGGAGATCTTTACCTCTCACGATTACCCACCAACACGTGCCATTGCCAAGCAGGCACAAACTGGACCCGCAACCGTGATTATTGAAGGCATCGCTGTCGGTATGGAATCAACAGCGATTCCAGTTATAACGATTGTTGCCGCAGTTGCTGTCAGTTATTACCTCCCGGGTGGGGCGACCGAACCCCTGATGGGGCTTTACGGTGTCGGTATTGCTGCTGTGGGTATGCTGGCGACGCTCGGTATTACCCTCGCTACAGATGCATATGGACCCATCGCAGACAACGCTGGTGGAAACGCCGAAATGGCGGAACTCGATAAAAGTGTCCGAGAACGCACGGATCAGTTGGACGCGCTCGGTAACACAACAGCCGCAACCGGCAAAGGGTTTGCAATCGGTTCAGCCGCCTTAACAGCACTCGCACTCTTAGCCGCCTACTTAGAAGAAATCCGTTACGGATTGATCCACTTAGCAGGCAAGGAGACGCTGGACATTGAAGGCGAAGGTACAGTCGAGACCCTGAAAGTCACTGTCAATCAATTCATGGATTACTATAACGTTACCTTAATGAATCCACAAGTCCTCATCGGATTGTTCATCGGTGCGGTGATGGCGTTCTATTTCTGTGCGTTGACGATGAAAGCCGTTGGACGCGCCGCCGGTGCTATGGTAGAGGAGGTCCGCCGTCAATTTCGTGAGAGACCCGGTATCATGAAAGGCGAAGAGAAACCGGATTACGCACGATGTGTGGAAATCTCAACAGTTGGGGCACAACGGGAAATGATCTTCCCATCACTCATCGCCATCGTTGTGCCTGTCGCCGTCGGTTTAGTTTTTGATGTCGGTGGCGTGTTAGGATTGCTCGCTGGTGGATTGGCAACTGGGTTTGTTCTCGCGATTATGATGGCAAATGCCGGTGGTGCATGGGACAACGCCAAAAAATTTATTGAAGAAGGTAGTCACAAAGACGAATACGGTGAAAAGGGTTCCGATCAGCATAAAGCTACCGTCGTCGGTGATACCGTCGGGGACCCCTTCAAAGACACCTCTGGGCCCTCGCTTAACATTTTGATTAAGTTGATGTCCATGGTATCTGTCGTGTTTGCGGGTCTCATCGCGAAGTATGGCGGTGTGTTTAGTACCTGGTTGGGCATATAGGCAAATAATCCGCCCATTGGTTCATTTTGAGGTAATTTAATCTCTGCCTGTAGGCGGGAACCATGTTCGCGATTTTCGCTGGTATTAACAATATGCGATTCCTGAAAGACATTGTCGGATTTGCTTTGAGCCTGTTGTTGAGAAGCCAATTTATCTTTTGCAGGAGAACACAAATAAATGTCCAATAAGTTGAAACCCCGAAGTTATGCGATTACCGATGGACCCGATCGTGCCGCCGCACGCACAATGCTCATGTTCGGAGATGGCGGACTATCACCTGAAGATCTTGACAAACCAATTATCGGGGTTGCTAATACTTGGATCGAAATAGGTCCGTGTAACTTTCACCTGAGACGGCTTGCCGCTAAGGTCAAAGAGGGTATCCGCGAGGCAGGTGGAACACCGCTCGAATTCAATACTGTCAGTATCTCTGACGGTATCACCATGGGCACCGAGGGTATGAAGACCTCGCTTATCAGCAGGGAAATCATCGCAGACTCCATCGAGTTGGTTTCCATCGGTAACATGTTCGATGCTGTCGTTGCTCTTTGTGGATGTGATAAGACCGTCCCCGGCACCGTTATGGCACTCGCACGGTTAGATATTCCATCGCTCACTCTCTACGGTGGATCCATCATGCCGGGAAAATTTCAGGGACGAGATGTTACCATCCAAGACGTGTTTGAAGCAGTCGGACAGCATGCGGAAGGCACAATAACCGTCGAAGAACTGGACGATTTGATTAGTAAGGGGTGTCCAGGTCCCGGCGCATGTGGTGGACAATTTACTGCCAATACTATGGCAACAGCCGTTGAAATGTTAGGCATTGCTCCGATGGGAAGTGGGAGTGTCCCGGCAGTCGCAGGGGACAAGGACCAAGAATCATACAGAGCCGGACAACTCGTTATGGACATGCTCGCTGCTGATCGAAGACCGAGTCAAATTATCACCCGTAAGTCGCTTGAGAATGCGATAACCTCTGTCGCCGCAACCGGTGGCTCTACCAACGGTGTTCTCCATCTACTCGCCATCGCGCACGAGGCACAGATTCCGTTGACGCTTGAGGATTTTCACGCCATTAGTCAAAAAACACCCGTATTGGCAGATCTCAAACCCGGCGGACAGTTTGTCGCAACCGATCTTTATGAAGCCGGTGGCATTCCGTTTTTGGCGAAACGCTTGGTAGAGGCAGGTTTGCTCCACACCGATGAACTCACTGTCACAGGGAAATCCATTGGTGAAGAGGCAAATGCAGCCACCGAAACTGAGGGGCAGCAAGTCGTCAGACCCGTCGATGCCCCGCTCAAACCGACTGGTGGCTTTGCCATTTTGAGAGGTAACCTCGCGCCAGATGGGTGTGTTATCAAGTTAGCGGGTCAGGATAGAACGCTTCATCGAGGTCCTGCACGTATTTTTGAACGTGAAGAGGATACCTTTGCCGCTATCAAAGGCGGACAGATCCAGCCCGGAGATGTCGTCGTTATCCGTTATGAAGGGCCCACCGGTGGTCCCGGTATGCGTGAGATGTTAGGTGTAACAGCCGCCATCGTAGGAGCAGGTTTGAGTGAAGATGTCGCACTCTTAACCGACGGTAGATTCTCTGGCGCGACACACGGTTTCATGATCTGTCACGTCGCCCCTGAAGCCGCAAAAGGTGGTTCCATTGCTATCCTTCAAGAAGGGGACGAAATCGTGATTGATGCTAAAGAACGACGCCTCGATGTCGAGCTTTCTGATGCTGAAATCCAAGCACGTTTTGAGCAGTGGACGCCACCTGAGCCGCGCTATGCCCGTGGTGTGATGGCGAAATATGCCAATTCGGTCTCTTCTGCTTCTGAAGGTGCCGTCACGGGATAGAAGTCAGTTTACGCCTATCGGAATTCACTGAAAACCATCGTGAAACGAAGTGGAACGATGGCCAAGAGCAGATAATTAAAAAAATGTCATTCAATACCTTAGACGCTAAACCCATTATGTCTAATGCCGATGCAAGCCTGATAGACATCGGAGATGACATCGCTCGACTTGAACTGCACAGTAAATTGAACATCATAGAAGATGGAACGCTGGAGATATTTGACACCGCACTCGACGAGGTAGAAAGCAATTATGCGGGCATGATTATTGCGACGGAAGCGAAAAATTTTTCGGTGGGACTCAACCTGATTCTTCTGTTAGAGCGCGCCAAACGCAAAGATTGGGACGCTATTTCGGCAACAGTCCGGAAACTACAAACTGTTTGCACACGGCTTCAAACGGTATCAAAGCCGGTCGTCGCAGCGACAGCAGGTATGGCACTCGGTGGGGGTTGCGAACTCGCATTCGGTGCTGATGCAGTGCAAGCCTTCACTGAGAGTTATCTCGGTCTCGTTGAACTCCGCGTTGGCCTTATCCCTGTTGGCGGTGGCACGAAAGAGATGGCGTATCGATGTTTGGAAGGGCAGTCCCCGACCATACCGATTCAGCATCTATTTCCTTATGTGAATGGGGCTTTTGGCACGCTTCGTGAATCAAAGGTTTCGCAGAACGCACCAGACGCAGTGGAACTCGGTTACCTTCGTCGCACGGATGCTGTTTCATTAGATCGAGAGGAGCATCTTGAGGATGCCAAGCAACTTGTGCTCTCACTGCACAAAGCAGATTATCGTCCTCCTGAACCGCCGCAGATACTGGTGCTCGGTGAAGAAGGAATTGCCCGACTCAACCTACAAATACATTTACTCCGAGAGGCAGGTGTCATCGACGATTATACGCAGCACCTCGCCAACAAATTAGCATTTGTTCTCTGTGGTGGCACGCTTTCAACCCCGCAATTCGTCTCTGAACAATATATGCTTGACCTCGAGCACGAGACATTCCTCAGCCTTTGTGGACAGCCAGAAACCCATGCCCGGATAGAAGCAACGCTCCAGAAAGGTAAAAAATAATGCAAACGACACCAAGCGTGGTTATCATATCTGCGGCACGGACAGCCGTTGGAAAAGCAGGAAGAGGGACACTCAAAAACACACGTTCAGATGAACTCGCTGCGGCTGCCCTCCGTGGAGTGGTTGGGAAACTTCCACACTTCGATCTGGATGCCATCGACGATGTCATCATCGGATGTGCCACACATGAGGGATCGCAGGGTTACAACGTTGCCCGTATCGCCAGTTTACGCGCAGGGTTTCCTGTTTCCGTCCCCGCTCTGACAATCAATCGATTCTGTGCATCTGGTTTAGAAACGATAGTGATGGGAGCGGAGCAGATTTTATCTGGGCGTGCTGAAGTGGTCATTGCTGGAGGTGTGGAGAGTATGAGTCAAGTACCGTTTGGTGTCAATCTTTCGCCGAACCCTACGCTCATAGAACATACCCCTGATGCATACCTCAGTATGGGATTGACTGCCGAAAACTTGGCGCGAAAGTATGATGTATCTCGCGACGCACAAGACACTTACGCCTACGAAAGCCATTTCAAGGCGATCACGGCGATTGATGCGGGTAGATTCAAAGAAGAGATCGTGCCTCTGACAATAGAAGAGACGCACTTCAACTCGGAAAACAGGTCCGAAACTACCCGTTCTGTATTTGATACGGATGAGGGACCCCGTCGAGATACATCGCCAGAAGCATTGGCATCTCTGAAGCCTGTCTTTCATGTAGACGGAACCGTAACCGCTGGCAACGCTTCCCAGATGAGCGATGGTGCTGCTGCTGTTGTTTTGATGTCCGAGGAGCGGGCAAATGCAGAAGGTTACGATCCGTTAGCTCGTTTCGTGAGTTACGCGACAGCGGGCGTTTCCCCCGAAATCATGGGAATCGGACCGGTGCCTGCGATCCCAAAGGCACTCGCGACCGCTGGGTTAACTATAGCCGATATAGATGTCATAGAACTAAATGAAGCGTTTGCCGTGCAAGCTCTCGTTGTAATTCAAGAGGCACAATTACCATCCGAAAAGGTCAACGTCAATGGTGGTGCAGTCGCTTTAGGACACCCGCTTGGTTGCACAGGTGCTAAGCTCACTGTAAGTTTGATTAACGAAATGCATCGGCAAAACCACCGATACGGCATGGTAACGATGTGTGTCGGCGGCGGCATGGGTGCCGCTGGCATTTTTAGTCTTGCATCGAGCAAGGTTTTTTAACTATCGGGTTTTTGCTCTGCACTCCATCCCGTTCCGCGCAGGTTCTTGATTCGGACGCGTCCGGATACGGAAGTCTGGACCTCCTTTAACACGCAACCGTTAGCCCGTAATGTAATGGAGGGCGGGTATACGGGAAATAACATCAAAGATTCAAACCCACTTCACCGAACCGCAAGGAAAAATTAAAATATGCAAACGCATGTCTATCTCTCCATAGCAGGAGAAAACAGAATCGCCATTTACACACTGGACCTCTCCAGCGGCGACATTGAACTTCAGGAAAACATCAGTGTCAGCGGTTCTCCGGGTCCGTTAGCACGCTCACTATGCGGCAACTATCTCTATGCTGGGCTACGATCCAGTCGCGAAATCGCAAGTTTCCGCATCGATGACAAGACAAAACATCTCACCCACTTGCGAACAGTCCAATTGGACGCCGATACCTGTTATATTGCAACTGACAAAACCGGTAATTTCCTGCTTTCCGCCTATTACGGTGCTGGTAAAGTTACTGTGCATGCCATCGGGGACGATAAAACCGTTCAAGGTGAGCCACTTCAGACCATTGAAACTGACATACACGCACACTGCATCGAAACAGATGCCTCAAATCGGTTTGCGTTTGTACCGCATACCGTGCCTCGAAATGCTATCTATCAGTTTCAATTCGATGAAGACACAGGCACACTCACACAAAATCCGATAGGAAACCTCAATCCGGGTGCCCCCATTGGACCACGACACGTCCTTTTTCATCCAAACAAATCGATCCTTTACGCCTCAAATGAACAAGGGTCAAGCGTCTCCGCATACACCCTTCGGACAGAAGATGCACTGGGAACCTTGGTAGATTTACAAGAAGATTTGTCTACGCTCCCCGCGGATTTTGAAGGAGAGAACACCTGTGCACAGATTCACGTTGATCCCCAGGGAAAATACCTCTATGTTTCCAATCGAGGGCATGACAGCATCGCAGCATTCGCAATCCACGAAGAGAACGGAAAACTCAGTGCTGTCGGGCATCAGTTAACCGAACCGACGCCGCGTGTTTTCAACATTGACGCAACTGGTAATCTTCTCTTTGTTGGTGGTCAAGATTCAGGAAAACTCGCCACCTATCGAATCAATCGGGAAAGCGGAACGTTGGCACCGATTGGCAACTATACAGTTGGGGAAAGCCCGATGTGGGTGCTTTTTCTCTAACGTCGCTTCTCCACAAGGAAAAATTAAAAACGCGCAGATTCTTGTTTAATCGTAGCCTGTAACGAAGTGGAAGGCGGATTTAAGAAAGGCACCTCAAACATGAAATCCTCGTCATTTCTCCGCAAGGAAAAATTAAAACGCGGAATTTTTATTACATTTGAAGGCATAGAAGGAGCAGGTAAGTCTACGCAATCAGAGCGTTTGGCAACCGCGCTGGGACCCGACGTTGTACTCACCCGTGAGCCTGGGGGCACACCCATTTCTGAACGGATACGCGACATCTTTCTGACATCAGACGACATAACACCTATGACAGAATTGCTCCTCATTGCCGCTGCACGCACACAACACGTAGACGAACTGATACGCCCGGCGTTACACGCAAACCGGACTGTCATTTGCGATAGGTTTATTGATGCCTCTGTGGCTTATCAAGGCTATCGCGGCGGTATTGATCTTTCGTTTATTCACCAATTAAATCACATTGCTACTGGTGGTTTAACCCCTGATATCACCTTTATTCTCGACCTACCTCCAGAGATCGGGGTATCACGCCAACAACACGCAGAGATAGTTCGCGACCGTCTGGACAAAGAATCGTTGGAATCTCACCGGAAGGTTCGCACAGGATATCTATCCGTCGCGAAGGCGAACCCACATCGCATCAAACTGATAGACGCGACACAGTCGTCAGATGCTATTCACGCCGAGGTCTTAGCCGAATATCAAGGCTACGCATGGTAGGTGAAGTTTACGAACCGTGCCTGTTAATATCGCTGAAATTAAAAGTGCCTGCCTGTCAATGTGTAGGAGCGATCTTTAAATCACGATGGCTTCTCTCGTCTTGGAGGAAAAAGTGCAGAATCCGATTATTGGACATCAGCAGATTATTGAGCAACTTCAGCGCACCGTTGCCTCCGGACGTATTGCCGGTGCTTATCTTTTCGTCGGACCAGTAGGCGTCGGAAAGGAGACGGTTGCTCACTATTTTGCGCAATTAATCTTCTGTCAACAAGAAACACAACCTCCGACAGTTTGTGGCACATGCCTCGCCTGTCGAAAGGTAGATTCGGGGAACCATCCTGACCTACAGTTCATTCGACCTGAAGGCAGTCTACTGAAAATCGGACAGATTCGAGCGTTGCAGAAACAGGTTATCTATCAACCCCTTGAAGCGAGTCGAAAGATTTACATTTTGACGGATGTGGATCGGATGAATCCAGAGGCGGAGAACTGCCTGCTCAAGACCCTTGAGGAACCACCTGCTGCCTCCGTATTAATTTTACTCACATCGAATATCCAAGCACTGCTCCCGACAACACGTTCCCGATGCCAAATTCTACAATTTCACCCGATGCCGACGCAGGAATTAGCAGAAATCCTGACGAACCGGTTTTCGGTCGCACCAGAGCAAGCAACAGCACTTGCAATTGCAACGGGGGGTTCAATCGGAACAGCACTCACGCAGCTTGAAAAAGGGGATTCACTCACAGAGAAAGTCCCGGAAATTCTGAGGGAGACAGATCGATTAACTGCTTTCAGACTTGCCGAAGACTTTAAAAATAACCCCGAAACGTTAGGCGAATTAGTTACATGGTATCGAGACCTACTCCTTCTACAACAAGGGGCCCCCAACGACTTAATAACGCATATTTACTCCCTTGACGAACTCCGTGCCATTGCTCCGTACTACTCTCGCTTGCGCATACAGCAAGCCATCCAAACCGTCTTTGATACCAAATCCCTCCTTGACAACACAAACACAAACGCGACTTTAGCTTTAGAGGTAATGTGTTTAAAATTACTCAAAGCATCTTAGGTAGCAGTCTGTGTCTCAAAGTGCCATTCCCTTTCACCTGGCTCCACACTATGAGGCCCAAACTCACGTGTCGCATCAGCAACGATGATGTTATCATTCGCATCATCTATCACAACGACGTGGCTACATTGCTCTTTTTTTTTAAACTGACATCCAAAGGCCCCTTCGCATTAGTGTTCCGTCCGCTTTATCTCCCCCCAGAGCGTCGTCAACTTCCCGTGCGGCGATATCGATAAAGAGCCCTCTGTCCAATCTGGCCACTCCTCATCACTCGCCTCACGGGTCAACCGTCTCAGGCTTCGGGTCTCGAGCCCATAGCGATAGAGGTTATAATTCGAGGGGAGTTTGTCCAGGAACTTTAGTGCGAACAGAATCACACGGTCCTGCTCCATCCAACTCGCACCAGCGATAAGAAAATGGTTACCGAGTCGGTCATTAATATCTGTTATTTTATGTGTCCCACCACCGATCCGTTGAATGATGAATCGCTTGACATCTCCATCACGAAACCATTTCGATTCATAAAAGAGGAGACGTTGTCCATTGGCAGACCAGCGGGAAAAGTACCTGAACGTAGGCGGATCGTTGGGACCTGGATCCGGGAGGGCTCGGTGCGGGTGCTGCCCGTCTGCA
>JAAXHD010000297.1:23994-35206 GCA_012271015.1 Candidatus Poribacteria bacterium
GGTGACGGCGCGCGTCGCGAGGTCGATGACGAACACCTCCCATCTTCCGCTTCGGGTACTCGTAAAAGCGAGGTGTTGTCCATCAGGTGACCAGGATGAATCTACGTCAAAGACGTTGTTATAGGTGAGACGTTGCGGGGCTGTTCCGTCTGCGTTCATGACGAACACCTCCGCCGTGGTTTGTCGCTGCGTCTTGTCCATGTATCTGGTAAAAGCGATCTGTGTGCCATAAGTTCAAAATCAGTGGAGCATGACGCAGTGGGCCACGCAACCTTCTCCTTCGTCGCAAGGTCCCTTACCTCCAACTCCGTCCACGCAGCAATCCAGCCGGGGCCTTTTGGCTTGTTTCTCAGAAAGAACGAGAAGTTGTGGGAGGCAGACCCAAAACTTTTCCCCGGCACCTCCTTCTCCTTTGTTTCGGGTCGTGGTTTAACAGACCCACCGTTCCAATACACTTCCACTCTGAACGTGCCGTATAATTTGACTTTCCCGATGCCATAGTTGTCAACAGCAACAGAATGGCTGCTGTGAGCAGTTGCCGTTAACGTATCAAACCACGTGCACACGTAGGTGGACCCATAGACATTTCCAGCAAACTCAGTGGCGGATCTAAAATCCTGATCCAGAGCGTAGAGATTCGTTAGAAGTAAACAGGTTGTTGCGAAAAGTGCTGCCAGTGTGAAAACAAAAAAGCGTTTCATTTGACTCGCTCTCAGGAGTCTTCATTTTCGCAGACGACGTCATAATAGATCACATCGATGCTGTTGTGAATACCTCTGCTAAGTGGTTCCTTAAACGGAGACGATTTAAATAAGTTTACCCCAAATATGTATTGTCACGTAAAATTTTACCCCCGAACTTGTTTTTTATTTTCCTTTATGATATACTATTCAAACCAGTTTCGGGCAGACTTACCACGATTCGATTGGACTTTCTTGAACCTACAACTGCTGTGAGTGTTAGGCTTGAGGCTTCTGTGAATCACAAGATCTTGGCAACTGGAAATCACCATAGTGAAACAATCTAGTCCGCAAATCTATTGCCAGGGGGAGATCATTCATAGCGATGATGCCATTAGCCTTTGATTTTAAAAGACCCAACGATTATACAATTGACCTCCCGACTCATATAGATGAGTTTTGGACAGCAAAACAGCGTGCTGGACACTCCATTCACGAAGTTTCATACCGTGCCTGTTACAAACCGCAGTTACCGGCATATTTCATCAGGAAGTTCTGCAAGTCAGGATCTGTAATTTATGATCCGTTTATGGGACGCGGAACCACGTTGATAGAGGCTCAGCTGCATGGGCATCGTGCCATCGGTAATGATGTGAATCCGTTGTCGAAAATTCTTACATATCCCCGTCTCAACCCGCCGACATTAGCGGAAATCGAGAAACGGTTACAGGAGATCAATCTATCTACAGATGTGGAAATCAATGAAGAACTTCTCGTTTTTTTTCATGAGAACACACTTCAAGAGATCTACGGGTGGCGGACTTATTTTCAACAGGAACAACGTGATGTAGTTGATGCCTGGCTGCAAATGGTGGCATGTGGTCGTCTAACCGGGCATTCTTCGGGTTTCTTCTCTGTTTTCACCCTTCCACTGAATCTTGCAGCCTCGGTCGCTTCCCAACGGAAAATTAACAAAAAACGCAATCAGGAACCTGAATATCGAGATACGAAGGCACTGATACACCGAAAATCTAAGCAGCTGTTGCGACACAGCCTACCGGATCATTTTTCGCGAGATGACGCTATGCTTATCACCGAATCCGCAGATAGAACGTCGCAAATTGAGGAGGAATCGGTTGACTTAGTTGTCACTTCACCTCCTTTTCTTGACACTATTGACTATATGCAAGACAACTGGCTACGCATGTGGTTCTGTGGTATAGAGATTGAACAGGGTAAAATTTGGCAATTAAAGTCAATCGAGGATTGGACCGCCCGAATGACAGATGTTTTTGTAGAACTGCGTCGGGTCCTGAAACATGGAGGACGAATTGCCTTTGAAGTCGGGGAGGTCCGGAATGGAAAAGTCTTTTTAGAGGACGCTGTTGTCAAAGCTGCGTTGGATGCCGGACTTATGCCTGAAAAACTTATAATTAACACGCAGCATTTCACGAAAACAGCGAACTGCTGGGGCATAGCCAACAACAGAAAAGGCACAAACAGTAATCGGATTGTTATTTTGAAAAGAAACTGAGAAGTCGCAACACATTTCTATCCGAAAAAGGAAGTTCAATGAGTGCATTTTATGTTACCACGCCTATCTACTACGTAAACGGCGAACCACACGCAGGACACGCCTATACCACCATCGTCGCCGATGCTTTGGCGCGCTACCACCGCCTCAAAGGCAATGATGTTTTCTTTCTTACCGGTGTTGATGAACACGGTGCAAATATACATAAAGCAGCCGAAGACGCAGGTCTTGCCCCCCAAGATTACTGCGACAAAATGGCACCTATATTTATCAAATTATGGAAACGGTTGAACATCTCGCACGACATCTTCATGCGGACGACAAGTGATATGCACAAGCGCGGCGCGGAGAAATTCCTCACAGCCCTTTACGACAGCGGCGATGTCTACAAAGGCTCTTATGAAGGACATTATTGCCGCCCGTGCGAGCGGTTCGTTCCTGAAAAGGAATTGACGGACGAAAAGATCTGTCCGATTCATAAGTTGCCCTTGGAATGGCTTGAGGAGGAGAACTATTTCTTTAGACTCTCCAAGTACCAAGATCGCTTACTGGCGCACTTCCAAGAGAATCCAGACTTTGTCTACCCCGCGGCTCGGCGCAATGAGCTTTTGAGCGTACTCGATTCCGGATTGGAAGATATAAGCATATCCCGCTCCTCTGTTTCATGGGGCATCTCTTTACCGTTTGATCCTGAGCATATCGTCTACGTCTGGATCGAAGCGTTGATGAATTACATGACAGCACTCGGCTATGAAATCGGTAGCGAACAGTACCACACTTTTTGGCCCGCTGATGTTCACATAATGGCAAAGGATATCACCCGTTTTCATGCGTTGATCTGGCCCGCGATACTGATGGCTACTAACCTACCCCTTCCCAAACAAGTCGTCGCACACGGCTGGCTGACGAAGGATGGCGAGGCATTGAGCAAAACGCGAGATATCGTCATTGATATGGATACGGACATTGAGACCTATGGATTGGATGCGTTCCGTTATTATCTGCTGCGCGAGTTTAGCTTCGGGAACGATGGCGATTACCGTCCCGCTCGCTTGCACGCCCGTTACAACGCCGATCTCGCGAATGACCTTGGGAATCTACTGAACCGCGTTCTCGGTTTAGTCAACAAGAACTTTGAAGGGGTTCCCGAACCCACGACACCCGGTGAATTTGACGAAGAAATTACCGCAATGGCGCAAACGACAGTAGACAAATTAGACGAACACATAAAAGCGTTCGCGTTTGATGCGGCGTTGGAAACCACCTGGGAATTCGTCAGACGTATTAATCGATATGTTCAACAGACACAGGTCTGGACGCTCGCGAAGCCTGAGACGAAACCGAGAATGGGCACGATCCTTTACAATAGTTTAGAGGCACTACGGTTCATTTCTGTCCTAATCTCACCTTTTGTTCCGGACACGGCTGATCAGATTCAAGAACAGATCGGTTTGTCGGAATTTGATACTATCTTAGAATGGGGACGTTTACCTGTGGGGCTGACAGTCAGTAGAGGTGAACCTATTTTCCCTCGCGTCGATATGAAAAAACAGAAAAAACCGCAGCCAAAACAAGCCACACAACCAAAACAGAAGAAAGAAAAGGAAACGTCAAGTCTTATCCCCTTTGTTGACTTCCAAAAATTGGATCTGCGGGTGGCGCGTATCCTCAGTGCCGAACCGATTGAAGGGGCTGACCGACTCCTCAAATTGCAGGTAGACCTCGGCACTGAAACACGACAGTTGGTCGCTGGAATTGCTGAACACTATAAACCTGATGCATTGCTGGATAAACAGGTAATAGTCGTCGCGAATTTGGAACCCGCGACAATTCGTGGTGTTGAATCGCACGGCATGATTCTCGCGGGGAGCGGGGATTCTGTAGTTCTGGCAACCCTTGAAACAGAAATGCCCCTCGGCACCCAGGTAAGGTAGTTGTCCAAACAAATGCAGGATATAGAAAATATTCTTAAAACCCGCATTCAAAACGATGACGCAAACACCTTCGTCATCATCGTACCGACCGATTCCGCGCGTCTCGAGCGTCAACGCGAATTGGTCGGTTACCACCCAAACCGCGCAGTTGCTAATTTGCGTGTCTATACGCTCGGAAGTTTTATTCAAAGGTTACATAACCACGTCCGTCCAGCAAAATCACAGATTTCCCAAGGGATCCAAAACCTTTGGCTGCATGAAATCGCGAATCCTCAATCCGACACCGCTGATGCCTACCGTTATGATACATTTCGACCCAGCCAAAACATTCCTGTGCCGGATAGTACACTCTCCCTCATCGCTGCCACAATTAACCGTCTTAAAGAATACGGAGAGGACACACGAACTATCGGAAATGGTGAATCACAGAATCCAACCGAGGATGATCTCGCACGCATTTATAACGATTATGAAACCAAACTTAAAGATCGTTGGATAGATGAACAGAGTAAGCGTCTGCAGCTTGCTAACGCTAAAAATCTGGGTTCTCTCATGACCGGGGCATTTCCAAGCGTCAATCTTGTCCTTGTTGAAGGATTTACTGCCCTTTCTAAAGCTGACACCAAAATCTTGACCCGCATTGCCGAGATACCTCAGATAGAGACGTGGTTCCGGACCGACTGTGTTGAAGAAAATGAGAACCTATATAAAAACATTATTAGCCTCGTATCGCTATTTAGTGCTGCAAATGCCAAAATCGATCCTGACTACGAGCGCGAACCTGAACTGCATCAACATTACGCCAATAACCTGTTCCGATCAGATACTCCTTGCGTAACTCGAATTGCGGCTCCTCACATTAAAGTGTTGAAACCCGCCGATCGTTCCGAAGAAGTGGCACAGATTGCGCACCTGATCCAAAAACATGTCTTGAAAGGTCACTGCAAACTCAGTGAGATCTGTGTTGCCTGTTATAATATAGAGCAATATGAACAACGCATCGCTGAGGTTTTCCCTGCTTACGGTATCCCCTACTCACTTGTAAAAAGACTGCCCTTGACAAAGTCAGAAGTTGTCAAAGCAATATTTTCTCGTCTTTCATCACGTCAAGTTTCATTAGACGACACCTATTTCTCTGAGGTTGATCCTGCGTCACACGCACGATTGTTTCACCCTGACGCGTTTCAGAGATACATTGATGATCTGCTGAAAAAAGGCGAGGTCATCCAGCATATTCTAAACCCGACGCTCATAAAAAATCGAGAGATCGTCGAAGGCGAGATTGAGGCGTATCACCAATTCAAGAGGATTGTTAAAGAACTTTGCGGCGTTTTAAAATCGGACGGAGTCGAATCGTATGCCCTTGATGACTACATTGAAAAACTCCATCACACTGCAAAACATACAACCTATCAAAACAGAACAACAACCAAGGAAGAAGTCGTCAAAATTACAAGACTGAGTGAACTGAAAAGTTTGGAGTTTAACACCGTCTTTTTATGTGATTTTGTGGAAGGCAGTTTTCCAGAAAATTATCGAACGGATCCACTGCTTCCAAACCACCCTTATCGTACCGAAGAAGAGCAGTTGTACAATAATCGGTTCATGTTCTATGGGGTACTTAAGTCTTTTCGGGAACGCCTCTACCTACTTGTACCGCAGCGCGAACGTGAAGCGGAGCTGATCCCTTCTCCTTTTCTCGGTCAGTTAAAGGCGATCGCCACTGTTGAGGAGATGGAGGTTCCAAATCCCTCGCAGGGCAGTGTAACCGGTTTCCTCAGTCGGTACGGTGATCACGTATGGACAACATCTACTCCCTCCAATGAAGAATTTCCGTCCGAAATCGCGGAG
Organism: Candidatus Poribacteria bacterium; assembly: GCA_012271015.1. Lineage (GTDB taxonomy): Bacteria > Poribacteria > WGA-4E > WGA-4E > WGA-3G > WGA-3G. Next base: position 29,994 of record JAAXHD010000297.1, read on the forward strand.
ATGCGTCCCCTCATAAACCATGTCGTTAAGGTAGAAAAAAGTCGTGAGGAGACACACGGTCATTTGGCTTATGAAGGTATACTAACGGATGGAGCACTTTCTACTGCAAGCCAAAAGCGTTTGGAAAGTCGACGGGAACGCATCTATTCTGTCACAGAATTAGAAACTTACGCGAAATGTCCGTTTCAGTATTTTGTCGATAATGTTTTGAAATTCAGTATTAAAGAGGACGAAACAGAGGACGAATTATCCGGTCTTGAAAAGGGAGCACTCCTCCATGATGTTCTCTTTGAATTCTACAACAATCGCCGCGATCAAAATAGATCGCTCATCGGACAATGTGACGAGGAAGCCTTTAAAGACGCAGAAACACAATTAAATGCACTGCTCAATCGTAAAGCCAAAGAACAGCGCAACAATCGCAAAGAGAAACTTATTAGTGAAAACAATCTCTTTTGGGAAACGGACATAGACAAATTGAGGATCGCATTGCGCAAGTGGTTGACGGCAGAATGTGCCAACGGTTTGTCCACTATGCCGCGTTATTTTGAAGTTAACTTTGGAAAAACACATAAATCAGAGCGTGGACCGAGAGATAATGAACTGAGTTGTGATGAACCAATCTTCATCGGGGACGTGCGGATGACGGGTGTAATAGACCGTATTGACATCGGTGTTGACTCTTTTAGTATCATTGACTATAAAACGGGTAGTTCCACCATCAGAATACGCGATATTCTTGAGGGACGGAGCCTGCAACTCCCGGTCTACCTTCAAATCGCCGCAGAGTTGCTGAACGGACAAGAAGGCGCAGGATTAGGCTCAGCCGCAGGTCTCTACCATAAAATCAGATTGGATCAATGTACAGTTGAACTCGGCATCGGCATGGAATCCCAAAATGGAATTGCCTACGAAAATTACAATGGGACAGACTGGCGATCCGTTAGTTCAAGAAATGGTCAGTTGTTAGATGATGAAGTCTTTGACGCTCGTCTCGCGCGTGTCAGTGGCTACGTCCAACAGTACGTCGATAGTATATCCAAGGGTACTTTTCCCCTTATCACGCGCGTTGAAACATTTGTCGATTCTGAAGAAGAAGGCGATACACCAATCACACCCAGTAATAAGACAGCACCCTGCAGTTATTGTCGTTATAAGCGGGTCTGTCGTGTCGGTGCCATCTCTGAAACATCCCAACCGGACGACTAACATTCCGCTTTTCGTTTCCACTATTCAAACGAAAAGAGTAAGCCCGTAACGGAGTGGAGGGGTTTTGCTTGGATATTTCTTCAACGCTACGGAAAGGTACGTAAAACTCCCAATCCATCTCACCGATCCGCAAGGTATCATTAAAAAACCTTTGAGAAAAAACTTGCACACTTCTGCCAAATCTGCTATACTTTCTCGAAATCTTAAGCGCATTGCTTGCACATCCCTTAGCTTGCAACTTGCCAGCACATCTTGAAAAGATAAAACAGGAGGCTATTTTTAAAAATGGCACATACATTACCAGCGCTCCCTTACGCGCATGATGCTTTGGAACCTCATATTGATACACAAACGATGGAAATCCATCACGGTAAACACCATCAGGCTTATATTACCAACCTCAACACGGCTTTAGAGGGCCTCGGTGATCTCGCCGATATGGATATTCACGACCTGCTCAGCAACCTCGATCAGGTCCCGGAAGACAAACGCCAAGCCGTTATCAACAACGGCGGTGGACACGCCAATCATTCACTCTTCTGGTCTATCATGAGTCCTAATGGTGGTGAACCCGGCGGAGAAATCGCAGCTGCGATAACCTCCACCTTCGGATCGCTTGAGGCGGCGAAGGAACAATTTGTTACCGCTGCGACCACACGCTTCGGTTCCGGGTGGGCATGGCTCGTTCTTGGCGACAACGGCTTGGAAATCTACTCCACAGCGAATCAGGACAGCCCGATCATGCAGGGACATACCCCGCTTCTCGGAATTGATGTCTGGGAACATGCCTATTATCTGAAGTACCAGAACTTACGTCCAGCTTACGTTGAGGCGTGGACAAACGTCATCAACTGGACCCGAGTCAACGAGCTCTATATAGCGCACGCCTAACTTGCCGTAACAAGCTTTAAATGTTGGTAGGGGTAGGAGTGAAGTCCATTTCAAACCTACCCTCTACTTCCTAAAGTAGCAGGCTCGCTTTGCCGTGCTGTCCGCTCAAAAAGGCACGGTTCAATTAAATTTCTTGACATTTCTGTTCAGATGTGTTATACTTAAAGCGTAACATATAGTTCTTTTTAGCACGCCCGTGAACCTCATCAAAACGGTGTGCGTAATTAACATTTAAATAGATTACCTAAAAAGCGTTGAAGGGGAGGAGTAAGTCGTGAATCAACGCCGAATGTACGTGTGGCATTCGGCGGGACTTGCAAGAGAAGGAGACTCACAGGCTGAAAGGTCTCCACAAGTACCCACGACTGAAGGTCGCCCTGGAGCTGCTAATCTGAACAAGTCTGTAGGACTTCAGTAGGATTAGTCGGTGTGATGCCCGTTAGCGCATCCCAGAGAGTGCTCTTTCTCATCGTAGGCGGGCTTTGTAAGCCCGATACCTTGAATGAAAGTGAGAAAGGGAATTGGAGTGGTACCACGGTAAGGCAAGTGTAAACGTCCTTCTCGTCTCCATGTTCGGAACGAGAAGGTTTTTTTTTGTAGAGCAAGTTTTCGGTTGGCAAGCTGCACCGAAAATTTAACGACTCCCGTAGGGACGACCCCTACAACTTATGAGGAAGATTGGCATGGAACTTTCAGGAGCGCAGATCCTTGTTGACAGTCTCAAACGGGAAGGTGTCGAATATATTTTCGGTGTGAACGGTGGCGCGGCGATGCCGATTTTCGATGCCTTGTACGGTGAGACCGAGATCAAATTGATTCCCATGCGGCATGAACAAGGGGCTTCCCACGCCGCTGATGGCTACGCACGCGCCACTGGAGATGTCGGGGTCGCACTCGCAACTTCCGGTCCTGGCGCCACCAACCTCGTCACCGGTATCGCAACCGCTTATATGGATTCGATTCCGATGGTCGCTATCACTGGACAGGTTTTTACCCACTATATCGGCAGTGATGCCTTCCAAGAGTGTGATGTTATCGGCGTAACACGTCCGATCTGTAAGCATAGCTACCTTATCAAAGATTCCGATGAGATAGCAGATGTCGTCGCTGAGGCATTTCACCTCGCGAAGACAGGGAAACCCGGTCCTGTCGTTATTGACATTGCTAAAGATGCCCAGCTACACGAAGCACTGTTTCAATATCCAGAATCAGTTGACATCCGTAGCTACAAACCGCAAGTTCACGGGGATCCGGTGCAAATAGCGAAGGCAGCGACATTGATTAAGGAGGCGAAACGCCCTATGCTTTATGCCGGTGGTGGTGTCGTGCTCGCCAACGCCAGTGAAAAACTACGACAACTTACGCTCAAAACCCAGATCCCGATTACCGTTACATTGATGGGTCTCGGCGCATTTCCTGAAACACATCCTTTGGCGATGGAGATGCCCGGAATGCACGGCTCTTGTTGCGCAAATTATGCTTTCACCGACGCAGATCTTGTTATTGCTATCGGTGCAAGGTTCGATGACCGCGTTACGGGTGATCTCAGTAAATTCGCACCGAACGCTAAAAAAATCCACATCGACATCGACGCGTCCTGTATCGGAAAAAATGTACCGGTAGATGTCCCCATCGTTGGTGATGCAAAGAGCGTTCTCACTGAACTCAACAAACAGGTCAGCATAGCGGACATTGACCCATGGCGCGACCAGATTCAGGAGTGGAAGCAGAAGTACCCATTTGAATACGAGCAAAAAGCCGACAAAGTGATGCCGCAATACGTCATTGAGCAGATTTACAAACACTACAGCGATGCGATTGTCGTCGCGGATGTCGGTCAGCACCAGATGTGGGCGGCGCAATACTTCAAATTCACTGAACCCCGACAGTGGCTCAACTCTGGGGGTCTCGGTACAATGGGCTTCAGTCTCCCAGCCGCAATCGGTGCACAACTTGGATGTCCGGATAAAACCGTCGTCAATATCAACGGCGATGGCTCCTATATCATGACAATCCAAGAATTGGTGCCAGCAGTTACCATGAAACTACCGCTAAAGATTTTCATTATCAACAATATGTATTTGGGAATGGTGCGTCAATGGCAGGAACTGTTCCACGGCAAACGCTATTCCGCTGTTGATTATCACGATAACCCCGATTTCGCCCTACTCGCACAAGCATTCGGTGCAACAGGTTTACGGGTTGAACACACCGAAGATGTTGTGCCCGCATTACAGAAGGCGAAAGGGATTACCGACGGTCCTGTCGTTATTGACTTTATTGTTGATGAAGAGGAGAATGTGTTCCCGATGGTACCAGCCGGTGCCGGGCTTGGAGATGTTATTCGCGGGTTATCTTAACGATTTTTTAGCTATTGAATCCGAGTCGCCCGTCCGTTGTTAGGGCAACCGTATTCCAATTGTTAAAAGACCTTTCATAACCTAAAAACGTTCTTTACCAACTTTAGATCGAGGTGGACAACGGACACCCCGCCCAGACATAATCGTTAAAAAAATGAATCCAGAAGAACGACACATCTTTTCCGTTTTGGTCGAAAATCGATTTGGAGTCCTCGCACGTGTTGCAGGACTCTTCAGCGGGCGCGGCTTTAATATCGATAGTCTTAACGTCGCCGAGACGCATGACAGGAGCATTTCACAGATAACCCTTGTTACGCACGGCGATGCCCAAATTATTGAACAGATTTACCACCATCTAAACAGACTTATCGACGTTATTGAGGTAACAGACCTTTCCACCGGGACTCATGTTGAGCGAGAACTTGTTCTTATCAAGGTTGCCACCGATGATCCTCAAAAACGCACCGAAGTTCTACAAGTCGCGGAAGTCTTTCGTGGGCGGGTTATAGACATGAAGCCTGCTTCACTTGTCCTCGAAATTACAGGTGATGAGGGTAAACTGAAAGCAGCGATTGATATTTTCAATACGTACGGTATCCTCGAGTTAGCACGCACCGGCAAAATAGCGATGCTCCGCGGCTCTGAATTTTAATTTATGGACCCCTGGGCTGCGCTCCACTTCATTAAGCGCAGTCTCTTGGTTAAGAACAAACCCCTAAACCCAAATTGTAGCCTGCAACAATACGCAGAAAC
>JAAXHD010000297.1:35218-43169 GCA_012271015.1 Candidatus Poribacteria bacterium
GCAAAAACACGCAGGCGGATATACGGAAGGAACGGTCTTACTCAAACCTTCCAAAACGAACCGCAAGGAAAATTAGAAAAATGGCAACGATTTATTACGATAGTGATGCCAATTTTGATTTACTGAAAGAGCGCACCGTCGCTGTCGTGGGTTACGGTGCACAGGGACGCGCACAGTCGCTAAACCTCAAGGATAGTGGTGCAAATGTTGTCGTCGGCTTATATGAAGGCAGTCGCTCAAAAGCACGAGCGGAAGCCGAAGGGTTGACTGTCAAAACCGTTGAAGAAGCCGCCGCAATAGCAGACATCGTTCAAGTTCTCATCCCTGATGAACGCCATGCCGCTGTCTATCGCGACCAGATCGCCCCGAACATGCAATCAGGAAATATGCTCCTCGTCTCACACGGGTTCAGCGTCCATTTTGGACAGATTGTACCTGCCAGTGACATCGACGTTGCAATGATTGCCCCGAAGGGACCCGGATCTCTCGTCCGCGAAGTATTTGAAGGTGGTGGTGGAGTGCCGTGTCTCATCGCTATACATCAAGATACCACTGGATTGGCGCGCGATGTCGCGCTCGCTTATGCAAGAGGTATCGGTGGTACGCGCTCAGGCGTTATCGAAACTACATTCCGCGAGGAAACCGAAACCGATCTCTTCGGTGAACAAGCTGTTTTATGTGGTGGAACCGCGGCACTCATTAAAGCCGCGTTTGACACACTCGTCGAAGCCGGTTATCAGCCAGAGATGGCTTACTTTGAGTGTCTCCACGAACTCAAGTTGATTGTCGATTTGATTTACTCCGGCGGATTAAGCAAAATGCGGAACGATATTAGCAATACTGCCGAATTCGGGGACCTCACGCGGGGTCCGCAGATTATTGACGACAGCATCCGAGACAAGATGCGCCAAATTTTGAAGGACGTGCAGGAAGGTGTCTTCGCACGAGAATGGGTCTTGGAAAATGAGGCGAATCAACCTGTACTCGGCGCGCTTCGCCGACAGGAAGAGGAATTGCAGATTGAAGAGGTCGGTAAGAACCTACGCAGCATGATGAGTTGGCTTGATGAATAAAGTAATATGTGGGCAGGCACAAGACCTGCCTATACACTCGTTTCTTTCGATTACATCACCTAAAATATCTATTGAACTTTATTCAACCGCACCCATCAGATGGATTTATCCAACAAAACGGATACTTTCTTAATCCGAGAATGTTGTCCAGAAGAGGCAGAAGCACTTCTCACATTGTGGCAGACTGCTGGAACATCTCCGAGTATCACAGATACTATCGCAGACATCCAACGCACAATAGAGAGCCACGCGTCGGTACTGGTTGCTGACGCAGATCAACGTATCGTCGGCTCCTTGATCGCTACTTTCGATGGGTGGCGCGGAAACATGTATCGGATCGCAGTTCATCCCGGCTATCGACGGCGTGGCATCGGACGAACCTTAGTCGAGGAGGGCGAAAAACGCTTAACAAAACTGGGGGCTAAACGCATCACAGCACTCGTAGAAGAAAAATATCCGTGGGCGATTGCGTTCTGGTCGAGTGTCGGGTACGAGATAGAGCCTGGGATCGCCCGGTTTTATCGTAATCCGTAAATAAAACACACCGCGTACCATCATACGAGGAGGATAGCCGTGAAATTCAGAGGACATCTACTGGACAACACCTTTAAAAGTGTCTATGGACTCGCAGTCGCTGACATAAACGGCGACGGGCAACTCGACATCATCGCTGGCTCTACAGGCGAAGCCATTGTCGCTTGGTATGAAGCACCACATTGGAAGAGACACCTCGTAACCGACCAAGGCAGCGGACATATCACTATTGCTCCTTACGATCTCACTGGTAACGGCACCCCCGATCTCATTGTCGGGAGTGGCTTCAATCGCGGAGTCAACGCCGCAGGTGGATACCTCCAATGGCTTGAGGCACCAGCACAGGACGGGCAAAACTGGAAAAGCCATCGCATCGCTGATGTTCCCTTTATCCATCGTATAGGCCTTGCGCATCTCTCTGGAAACAACTCAACATCGGCTCCTTTTCTCATCGTTGCATCGATCCGCGGTGAAGATGGTAAACCCGGCGAATGGCATAGTCCCGGCTCCCTCTGGTGCTATGAATTGTCGGATACTCCGAGAGAATTAACCTCTTGGAAATCCAATCTTCTTGACGATTCCCTCCACATCAACCACGGTTTAAGTATCAACGATGTTGACCAAGATGGACGCGATGACGTTCTGATTAGTTGCTCGGAGGGATTGATCTGGTATGAACCGCCTGTTGCACCGATGACGGACGATTGGGGCAAATGGATCGTCAGTGACCGAGAGTGTAGCGACACATTCGCCGCCGACATTGATGGCGACGGTATCAACGAAATTTTAGCGATTGAGCCGTGGCATGGGAATAATCTCGTCTGGTATAAAGCCACGGGAGATCTACGCACCGATCCGTGGCATCGCTACCTCATTGACGACACACTCAATAGAGGACATTCCCTCGCCGCTGTTGACGTTGATGACGACGGAGTACTTGAGGTTATCTGTGGTTACAACGGTGAAGGCACGAGCCTGCATCTCTACCGTCCAGAAGATCTGGAACAAAACCGGTGGCGCCAAGAGACAATTGATGAGGGCGGTTTAGGTGTCGGACAGATGTACGTCCTGGACATGAACGGAAACGGCAGATTGGATATCGTCGCCAGTGGTCTCAGCACAGGCAACGTCAAGTGGTATGAAAACCAATCCAGTTGAAAACTCTCGTAATTTTGTTATTTTCTTACTGACAACCGAAAACTGAAAACTATTCCTCAATCGCTTCAACATTCGCTCGGGGTAAAGTGGTCCGTTGACCGTTCTCAAGTTCGACGCGTAACACCCGTACCTGTGCCTCCGTCTCCAAGTTCTGGAGTTCTACCGGCAGTTCCGCGACGCGTCCCAATTTCCCGAAATACGGCTCCCGAATGATACGGACCGAACTACCAATTTCCAGAAGACCTTTGGCAGTGTCATCCTCCGCGTCGGAGGCTGTTTTAGAAGTTTCTGGCGCAAGCGGAATCAAAATCTCCGGACGGACGACACCCGCACGAATTTGCGTCGCACCATTGATAGAGGTCTTCATACCTTCCCGTGTTTTCAAGAGTGTGAACGTTTGCTCCGCCATCGCGATGCTGCCGAACCCTTCCGTGATAACCAGTGTAATCCCGATCTCCTCAGATCCCGTAATCGCAACACCGAGTTCATAGCCGAGAAGTTCTCGTAGATCCGCGTCATCAATCCCGCCAGCAATAATACCTTTTACACCTTGCTGAATCGCTTTCTGAATAGCATCGGTTGTGACTAGCGAACCGCCAACCAGAATATGGTCTCGATGTTCGGGTAAAATCCGTTCCGCAGTCAGCCCATCACTCGGAGAAGAGACGGCGACGGTCAAACTCCCGATTGTTTCCCCGCCAACCCCGAAGATGCCTTGGATGTAGGTGCCGTAAGTCTCTACTGTGACCCCTTCATTTAGAGCGATCTCCGTTACCGTGCCGTCTGTGTAGGCTTTGACTTCGACAGGAACCGGCGGTTCTCGGAGGATGACCTGCCCTGTGACATCGGACACAGCTTCGATTGTGCCATCGATCGGTGAACGCGCCTGCGATTTGAAAAGCCCAAAAAGCCCTTTCGTCGTGGCGAGAATCTCATCTTTAGCAATAGGCTCACCGACAGGTTTGAGCATGTATTCTGTAATTTCTTCCGCAGGGACACTGAGTAGGTTGGCAACGTTTAACAGTTGGACATTACCCGGCAAATCCGCTTTTGCGACAACATCCTCTGCCTGGACTGCTGCCCCGGCTTCAACGAGCACCTCGCCTTCGAGCGGGAGCCGGCGTTCTTTTTGAATCGTCATTCCCTCGGTAACCTTAAGCCCGGGGGTATATGCATGCGCCATTTTTTAATTATACCTTGCGGTTCGATCAGATGGATTGGAAGTATCAATCCTCTTTTCGTATATCCGCCCTCCATTATATTACGAGCTACGCGCTTCGTTGAATGGGTGTTTTGAAAATCTTGCCAACAAAATGCGGCAAGATATTACACTATTTTCATTACATTTATGATAAAATACAATCAGAATTTAGACAAGGTGGAACAACAATGTCAAACCAAAGCGTAACCTATAAAACCGACAAAATCATGCCGACCTGGGAGCAACTCGCTGAAATGGGGCGTGATCTCCAATTTCATCCAAGCGTCACCGAACAACCAAAAGTGCTGACCCCGGAACAAGTGGCGAATTTCAACAGCGTCGGTTATATCAAAGGTATCTCGATTTCCGATGAGGTTGAAATCGGTGAACACCGTCAATACTTTGATACCCTGTTAGCAAGCGTCATGGCAGAAGGCGGGAGCAGTTACTCAATTATCTCCGCACACATGAAATACGGAAAGGTTTATGACCTTCTCACGCACCCAAAGATCGTTGCTTGTGTAAAAGACCTGATCGGTGAGGATGTTATCGGTTGGGGTGCACACTACTTCTGCAAAATGCCGCATGACTCCAAAATCGTCGGCTGGCACCAAGATGCGGGTTACTGGCCCCTCACACCCTCCAAGACTGTTACCGTCTGGCTCGCGATCGACGATGCAACCGTTGAAAATGGTGCGATGCGATTTATCGCAGGTTCACATCACCTTGGACATTTAATCGCTCGGCACAGCGATCCCGATGAAAACAGCGTCTTGGGTCAAATAGTTGAAAACGCAGAGCAGTACGGTGAACCCGTGGATGTTGAACTCAAAGCAGGTGAAATTTCTATTCACACTGACTTGCTGTTACACGGCTCGAATGCCAATCCTTCGCCGAGACGGCGGTGTGGTCTCACGCTGCGATACTGCGCCTCTGATGTCCAAGCCTCCTACCGCTGGGACAGAGAAGGTGTTGTCGTGAGCGGAACAGATAACAGTAGTCGTTGGGGAAATCCACCACGTCCAACTGTCGATTGATCCATGAAGTAGGGGTCAAGAACAACAACGTCTGTCCAACATCAAAAATGACAAGTTTGATTTGGGTTACATCCATACTTACTTCCGCTATAATATTGTAGAATACGTTGCTGTTAAAATAATACCACATTTGGGCGGAGACAGTCAAAACGGATATGACTGTCGAATAAGGGCACCATTTCCAGACCACAGTTTTATTTTATATCGCTTCGCAAAAACGCTAAGACAGCCGACACAAACAGGAATAGCGCGAGTGAGACTAACAACGTCAGGTCCAGCAATGCCCCTTTGAATTGGGCTCACATGTTCTACCAATAATTTGAAGGTTTGCGTAGCAAACCTTACTGATAACCATTCCACTATTCTGTTTCGTCGGGATCCTCCTCAAGTTCATAGAAATCGTCGAAAATCTCAACATCACTTGGGGCGTATTTCTCACCATAAGCGGACTTGATGCTATTCCATAACCGATTTAAGATCCTTTCACTCTTCAATTGGCTGTAGTTGATTTCCACTACCGCTTTCTGTATGCAATCAGCAACAATAACCAAAAGGATCTCTGGAACTTCGGCATCCTCATCAATGATAGTGTCAACAGTTTCCCAAACTGCGTGCTTGAATAGGATTGGCAGGCGATTGATATGGTGAAGTACGACTTGTGTCACGAGCACAATAAAACAGGACACGCGCGGGATAGAAATATTTTTGGCGGTATCGTGCGCGCCCAATTCTTCAGGTATACCGATTTCGTAGACATGCGCAACAACGCCTTGGTGGATAAATCCTACGCGAAAATCGAAGTTCTAGAGCATTTCCTCTTGGAGAAGTGGTGCACAGTCGTCTGGAATAATTCGCATGTATTCCGCTTTGAGTATCTGTTTGTCAATCCTTGCCTGTTTCTTCTTTCTCATCAGTCTTTGAGTTTTCCTCCAAACTCTTCAAACGTGGAGGAAAGCCCGCTCCTATAAAATGTCGTCCGTTTAAACCGTATCCAAAAACCCCAATTCACGTAACCGATCAATCCATCGCTGCCGTCTTTGACTGCCTGTTGGATTTGCGACCCAGTGCGGAGCGTAGAGTGGTTCGCCCGGTCGGTTAAAGTGTTCGGGACTCTTCGCGTTGCTCCGCGCACGGTTGCGTGTGGCAGCATCTTCTACTGGAGTTTTCGGATTGTTATAGTAAACGATTGTGCACATCCGACGGTCATCACTACCACCCCAACTACTATGCCAGCACCGCATATCGAAAGCGACCACATCGCCCGGTTCCGATTTGCAAACATAACCCGGAACGTCACAAATCTCCAGTCCTAACTCGTTCAAATTCTCCCGCAAATCGTTGTGCAATGGATTTTTGTGAGAGCCGGGAATTAGCCGTAACGCTCCGCTTTCCGCGTCAACGGGTTCAAGATAATATGCGAATTTCACGCCGTAGCAATCCTTGGTTGGATCAACGTTATGGTCGGGATGCCAACTGGTATTGCCCACGTAACGGTTCGCATCCGAAACGACAAAAAAGACATCGTCGCCGTATAGTTGCTCTGCCACCCCGCAGAACCGTGAGTCTTCCGGCAGGTTCGCGAAGAAGGGGGTTTCGGGTCCCATCATGGGTAGCCAATGTCGGTGCGTTCCATCAAAAGGGGCATGACGATATGCGGATGCCATCGCCGCTTCAAACTCCTCGTGTATTGTATTCAGTTCGTCTTGGTTGAACACTTGCCGAAAAACGAGGAATCCCAAGGTGTTAAAGTGCTTAATCTGCTGTTCTGTGAGCATGATGTTCCTCCGCGTTTTGTGGTGTTACAAATCAACAGTAAGTGATGCGGTTTCCCAACTATTAATAAAATCTTCAACACTAAAATCCACAGGCATATCGTTTGGATTATAGTCAGACATTCGTTGAAAGCCGGGCTGATAGGTCTCCTCCGGAAGTTTCAACTTTTCATCAAGTGGCTGGAACCGTCGCCAGAGTTCGGTTACCTGTTCAGGCGTAAAACGATTTCCGAGATAAGTCATGTCTCGACCGTTCCCCCATAAGGTAGCAGGATTCTCAGTTGTATGCTTCAAATTATACAGTTTGCCAGCCAGTTTTGAAAGCATAACGAGACTCACCATCCGCTCATGTGGAGAGGGATGCAATGCCTCCAATTCAGAGCGGAATCTGTCCGCATCTCCATCAATAATGGTATGGAAGATAGCGGCTATCCGATCGAACTCCTGAAAAAAGAGAGCGTCCCATGTCTCAAACTGTTCACGCGCTGTATCTGAAAGATAGTGATAGAACCCCGGTTCCCAATGCCGCCAGTGCACATTGGGCAAAGCCGAAAATCCGAACGGACGGTAGCCCGGATGAAGGGTGCGCCGCATCTTACTGCTGTAATAACTCCCCCAGTGTAACAATAGATGTGTGTACACGACGCCATCCCCAGCATTCAGTTCGACAGGTATTCCACCTGGCAATGGAACAGACGGATTTTCTGCAAGCTGCCGGTGCTCTGCCTCGGTATTAATCCGACGATGGCTGCGCGGGACAATCCAGAATACACTGTCGTCATACAAGGCAATATTCCATTGGAGATAACTCGGTCCATGGTGCACCATATTTGAGATCATTCCGCGCAGTGGCGCAGGTTCACCGGGACCAATATCTCGATGCCAGCGCATCGGCCCAGCATCGTGGCTCCCGCTACAGATGCAGGCGAATTGGTGTGGCACGACGTGCTCTGCTTTCATCAACTGCTGGCTAACCCCCAGCGTGTTTTCATGAAGCAAAAATTCGATCGCCGAGCCAGATCTTTCATCACAATCGGTGTCAAATTGCAGGCGCGGTTGGGCTGAACTCTCCCAATCGCCGTCTTGTGGATCAATAGGAAAACGTCGTTGCGCAGAAATCTCTTTTCTCCGATCAACCATGTGTTCGATACTACAGCGCAACGGTTCGAGTTCCGT
>JAAXHD010000026.1 GCA_012271015.1 Candidatus Poribacteria bacterium
CATCCACGTAGAAATCCTTTCTCACGAAATCTGCTGCCTCGGTGCCGCAATCTTCTTCGTACTGGTCAGCAGTGGTCTTGAGAGCGAAGTTTGCACAGCCGGGCGAGGAAGTAGCGCCAAAAAGGTGGACAGTCATACGGTACTCTACTGGATCTCCCTTGAATTCTTCATTATCCCACCACAAGAATCTCAGGTAATCACGATGGTTCTCGTCGACTTTGACTTGATGAAACATCGCCTGGATGTCGCACATAAAGGCTACTCGCTCTTGACGAAATCGGCATAGAACTCCTGTGAGATTGTTCGTGAGATCTGGACCTTGCAATAGCTGCTGGTTTAGGGACTGACCGTCACATACTGCGCTGCAGTCGAACACAACTCTGATCTTCCCAGGCTTCTTCTTGTGATACACTCCGTGGTGTGGAATGTACCATACTCGCTTGTTGTCTGAGGATGGTTCGTCTGTGGGAACTCGTTCTACATATCCACTAGTTATGATGTCTTGCATGAAGCCACTGTAATCTCTTCGGAATTGGTCATCGTTAGTCAATCTCCGTTTCAACTTTAGTAGGCGGCTCAGGGCCAATTCCTTACTGTTTGGCAGTTCCACGTCTTCTTTCTTCAGAGGCAGAGGCATCTCGTAGTGGCCATCATCTCGCTGATGAACACCGTCTCGTACTATTTTGAGGAACTTCCGATCTTCAAAGGATAGCGACTTCTCTTCGGTTCGTCTTTCATTGAAGTCAAGTGTGAACATCTTAGCAACATCGTGCGGGTTGAGCAGCTCTTTCACTTCTGTCCTTAACGCAAAGTGACACATCTTCCTACTTGAGTCTACTTGGACTTCTCGGGTGATAATGCGATTGCAGAAAATGTCACTCTCGGTTTCAGCCTCATCTTCATGTATTAGAGGGTTTACTGCACCAATGATTCCCCATCCAAGAGCGGTTCGCTTAGCGTACGGGTCATCTTCTACTCCGGGAACAACTTCAAGCGGTTTAATCGCACGAGGGCAGTCGAGACCGATAAGGAGGCCGACCTCAACGTCACTACGGAAGGGCATCAGCTTCTCAGATACCATTTGGAGATGTTGCCAACCATGGGCGGATTCGGGCCTTGGAATCTGACTCCTTTTAGCCGGTATGGTGGATCTTGAGTAGGTCTTGGGTAAAGGGATTTCACCCTCTTCATTGTAACCACGCACAACCA
>JAAXHD010000430.1:0-11004 GCA_012271015.1 Candidatus Poribacteria bacterium
CTCAACCCAACCTACGTTTAATTATCAAGCTCACGTTATATTATAAAGGCGATGAAAGTAAAAATTTTATCTACACAGACAAGGTTATTTAGTTTTCGGTTCTGATCTCAGTTTTCGTTTATAGAAGTTAATGTTTTTTTTCAATATCGCGAGCAGCACTCGCTCCTACAGAGGAAAAATGTTCACACATATAAAGTCAATATGTAAAACTAAATGACCCTACTACACAGAGAGGACTGTTATGCGAAAAATCGCTATTTTCGTTAGTTTGCTAATCTCGGTTCTGTTCCTATACCAGATGAGTCATGCAGAACTTCTTGTAGCAGATGACTTTGAAGGTAAACTTAAAAATAAATATTGGAAAGGACAAGATGAGTCTTGGAAAGTGAAAGGTGGTAAATTGGAGATCCATCGCCTTGCTGGTGATGGAAACGGCGAGGTTGATTTTGGGTACGGGCTCATTGAATTTGAGGACTTTGGGCTTCGTCTCGATTTCTATCTGTTTGATGATGATGATTTTCCGAGCAAAATGGAACTTCTATTTCGCGCTAACATAGACTATCACTTCTATCAATTAATTATCACGCCTGCGAATGGATTCGGCCGTCCGAACTCCGCACGCTGGTACAAACGGGAGGGAAACGATCGCGGGACATGGAATGAGTATCGCGACTTCAGAGCCGAATTTCCCTTTCCTATCCTGACAAAGGAGTGGTACACCCTCGCTTTGCTTGGAAATGACAACACGTTTCAACTCCACGTCAAAAAACAGGGGGAGTTGGTGTTTCAAAAGGTCACAGAATGGACAGACCCTAAGAACTTACATCCCAAGGGTGTGCTCGGTTTCCATACCAACCAACTCCAACACTATTATATTGATAACCTCTATCTTTACGATAAACCGAATGAAGTCAGTCTCTCAGTTGCTCCCAATGGTAAACTTGCCATAACATGGGCAAACCTTAAACAGTGAAGAATAATTTAATCCAGTTTCGGAAAACGAGATGTCCCGTCTGAATAAATTTGACAAAGCAGAATAAGATAGTTTATAATTAAACGTGAGTTTGATAAATATTCAGGGGAGACGCATTTCCACTGAAACTCCCCCTGATAAGGGGGAGTTAGGGGGGCATCCCGAAACGGGTACCCTTTTTGCCCAATGTGTGTTTTGACTTCTAATATTTTTTTCAAACTGGCGTTAATTAAGATAGATTTTTATATTTACCTAAGGGGCGTGTCATGCTAAAAACTGCTATTTTCGCCTATCTGGTCATCGCTTTGCTGCTTCTCCTCCAAAACGGTGGTGCCGAGCTTCTCGTGGCAGATGACTTTGAAGGTAAACTTAAAGATAAATATTGGAAAGGGCGAGCTGAGACTTGGAAAGTGAAGGCGGATAAATTGGAGATCCATCGTAACGGCGCGCTTGCTGCTGATGAAGTTGATTTTGGGTACGGTGTGATAGAATTTGAGGATTTTGGGCTCCGTCTTGATTTCTACCTGTTCAATGATGACGATTTTCCGAGTAAAATGGAACTTCTATTTCGCGCCAACCAAGATTTACACTTCTATCAATTAGTTATCACGCCTGTGAATGGATTCGGCCGTCCGAACTCCGCACGCTGGTACAAACGGGAGGGAAACGATCGCGGGACATGGAATGAGTATCGCGACTTCAGATCTGAATTTCCCTTTCCTATTGAAACAAAGGAGTGGTACACCCTCGCTTTGCTTGGAAACGCCAACACGTTTCAACTTCATGTCAAAAAACAAGGGGAATTGATGTTTCAAAAGGTCATAGAATGGACAGACCCTAAGAACTTACATCCCAAGGGTGTGCTCGGTTTCCATACCAACCCACTCCAACACTACTATATTGATAACCTTTACCTTTACGACAGACCGAATGAGGTTAGTCTCGCGGTTGAGCCTAACGGCAAACTTACCATAACGTGGGCGAACCTGAAGCACTAACAAACCATTTCTATGGAAATAAAAAGGAGATTCTTTAGTTATGAAGAAAAGAAGCATTATCACAATCCTCAGCCTATCCCTTTTTGTTCTTGCTCTGACGAGTGTTCCTGCAGCAGATTTAGCAATCTACTCAGGTCCGACAAATCCGGGTTGGATCTCGCAAGAAGCAGCTATAGCCAATGCTGAGGCAATCATGAACGACGATCAAATGAAAGCCATCTTTGAAAGTATCGAAAACTATGGTGATGGTGATGAGGTCGGTTCCGATTCGCCCCTAGGCAAATGGATGCAGGCACATACCGGAAATGGACAACAGGATGTCTTCATCGCCGCGTCCGGAACCGCGCCGAGTGCTATCTATCAATTTCCGAATGTAGATCCGGATGGCTCTAATATCGAAAACTTCATTGAGGATGGCAACGTTTTCATCAATGTTGCAGACTGGATCTTATATATGAGTTACGAAGGTGGAACTCGGAGTGCCAATAACGGCGCGGCGGGGGCTGCGAATGTCTTTGACATTCCTGGACTGAGTTTCGGAAACAGAGGCGGACCTGCAGTACCCACGGAAGAAGGGAAAAAATACCTTCCTTCGCTGGTAGAATTCCAATCCGATCGTCCGTGGCATCTTGAGCAGTTCGATGGCACCGACTGGGAAGTGACTGCCTTTGCTATTTCAAACAACGATCCCAACTCAGCGGATCCAGCAGTTGCTGTAAATACAACTTATGGCGGTATTATCGCAGCAATGTGGCAAAAGGCACAACCTAACTGGAGCGGTGACGATCCGCGGGCTGGTGGTGTTATTGAATTTATTGCCAACTGGCTTATGGAAAACGGAAGCATAGCAACGCCAGTAGAGGCTCAAGGTAAAGCGACCACTACCTGGGGAAAAATTAAACTGGATCGTTAGTTACCTTTTCAACGATCTCTTTACAGCAAGATAAGGGTGGAAGGTTAGTATTCCACCCACCAACAATTACAAACTGATGGCAACCCAAAAGGAGGTTTCGCACATCATGAAAATTTATCTAAGTATAGCCCTCTTAGCTATTTTCGCTTGTGTAGCTACGGTTTCAGCGAATGATTTGGCTTTCTACTCGGGACCCACAAACCCCGGTTGGATTTCCGATAAAGCCGTTCAGGAAAACGTCAAAGTCATAAAAGATGACCCAGGGGTCAAAGCCTTATTTAACAGCATCGAAGATTTCGGTGACGGCGATGAGGTCGGCGATGATTCCCCACTCGCGAAATGGACTGTCGAGCATACCGGGAACGGTCAGCAGGATGTTATTATCCTCGCTTGTGGCACCTGTCCGAGCGGACTTTATGAGTTCCCCAACAAAGATCCCGACGGATCTAACGTCGAGAATTTTGTTGAGGCGGGGAATGTCGTCATTAACGTCGCAGACTGGATCTTCTATATGAGTTACGAGGGTGGGGTCCGAAGTCCAAACAATGGTGCTCAAGGAGCTGCCAATGTTTTTGACATTCCTGGACTCAGTTTCGGTAACCGGAACGGTGCCATGAAGCCAACCGACCTCGGCAAAGAATTCATTCCATCGATGGACGCTTTCAACTCTGACCGTCCTTGGCACGTAGAGCAGTTTAAAGGATCGGATTGGGATCTGGTAATTTTCGGAGAATCAGACAAAAATAATGCCGATCCCGCAGTCGCTATTAGTAAGAAACCCGGAAAAGACGGGGTAGGTATGATTGCTGCTATGTGGCAGGCTGCGAAACCTGAATGGCCCGAAAAGACGGATATCCGCGGTATCGGGGTTGCTGAATTCATCAACAACTGGCTGGCAGAAGAAGGGGAGTTTGCTGTTGAAGCGAAGAATAAATTAGCGACAACTTGGGGTTCAATCAAGCAGGTCCGCTAATTTCAGATACGCCGATGTCGGGATACCGACAAGTAAGTTGTTTCGATATATGCTATAGGACTTTCCGATTCGCCGTTTGAGGCAGAATTGGAAAGTCCTTTTTTATCCCCTATCGGATATGGCTATAGAGTTTGGCAAGCCGCTCCGGTGAGACTTTTAGGAAATATAGGAGCGTTATCAGCCAGTTGTTTAATGTCGTTCGGATGATACCCTTTGCTTCCCATCGCCTCGCTGATAGATGGAGATGTGGCACGATGAGCGTTGTTTTGCCGAATTTTCGCAAATCTTTTGAAAATTCCATCTCTTCCAGGATCGGCACCTCTGGAAAACCGCCGATCTTCTCAAAGTCGGTACGTGCTAAAAAAATGCCACTATCCCCATAAAATACCTTTAGGTATTTGCCTCGGATGTTGCCTGCTATCTCAATCATACGGTAGAGGATATTTTTGCCGTCAATCTTCTGACGGAACCCACCGCCGACGTAACCCGATGACAGTGCTGCTTCTACTGCTACCAACGCTCCCGATTCAAACCAAATATCCGCATGTAGAAAAAGTAGGATGTCCCCTGTTGCTGCCGCCGCACCTGCGTTTAACTGTTTTGCCCTTCCACGCGCCGATGTTAGGACCTCGCCATATTTCGCCGCGATACGTACAGAGTTGTCGGTACTGCCACCGTCTACGATAATCAGTTCGTGATCTCCCAATTCGGGCTGAAGTTGAGACAGTGTTTTGTCCAAAATCTTTGCTTCATTCAAGATTGGAATAATGATCGATATTTTTCCTAACGTTCCCATGCACGAACCTAAGGAGTTGTTTGTGAGAGTTGATTGAGAGCGAGTATCGGAAAAACGGACGCATAAATCGGATCGGCGTAACCACCGATGATTTCCCAATAGATACCGACGCATTGTTCGAACCATGAACCGTCTTCCCGCTGGTGTTTGAGCAGAAACGCTATACCTCGTTCAGCGGCGGTATTTTCGGGATTCGCAAGCAGGAGTGCGTAAGTGCTCCATGCGGTCTGTTCAACTGTGCTTTCAGTGGGATTCCCAAACATATCTTCTCCCCATCCACCGTCGGCATTTTGCGTGCGTTCGAGCCATGCGACACCCCGCTCGACTTCGGGAGCATTTTTTAATCCGACCTTCACAAATGCGGCTATAGCGCAGGCGGTGCCATACGTATCTTTTGCTAACCAGAGGTCTCGCCAATACCCATCGCGATGAATTTGTTTGCGGAGCCAGTAGACTCCAGCAATCATCGCCTCGCG
This sequence comes from Candidatus Poribacteria bacterium, assembly GCA_012271015.1. Classification (GTDB taxonomy): domain Bacteria; phylum Poribacteria; class WGA-4E; order WGA-4E; family WGA-3G; genus WGA-3G. The sequence goes on from JAAXHD010000430.1 coordinate 5,130, forward strand.
AACATGTGGTATATCAGGGATATCGCTCTGATCAAAAGCAAGAAGTGCTTCAATGGCATGTGCTGTGATACTTACACATCCAACATCTCCTTGACCGGGTTGATATGTGCTCCAACTGCCGTCGCGTACCTGTTGGGTCTGCATCCATGTAATGCCACGGTGAACCGAGTTATCTAAAGCCTCACGGTCCATAGGTGAACCTACGAGGAGTGAGCGAATCAGTGCCAAGGTCCCGAGTGCAGTATCATCAGCGTCGCTTGGAAGCGTACTGTCTCTTAATCCAGAAAACGCCCATCCGCCATCTTCATTTTGATGGTTAATGAGCCACTGTGCAGCACTTTTCACTTTATCTGTGAGTTCATCTGTAAGCGGGATGTTTTTGCTTGGGTGTTTCCCCGATTCATTATGTGTAGCGTACATCTCTGTTAGCGCGATAATGCTCAGGGCGGTGTCCCATACATTCAGGTTCAATGCCTCTCGGCATCCCCCATCACGGTTTCGCGTCGTGCGGAGCCAAGCGATGCCCCGTTGGATAAACTCATCGATTTCTACATCTGCTTCCCATTTTTCCTGGAGTTCAATGAGTGCCAAAACAGAAAGAGCTGTGATGTAGTTCACTCGAAACCAACTGCCATCGCTGAGGACGTGCGTTTTCAACCATGTTGCGAGAGATGTTATCATTTCAGGACGTTTTGCCGTGTTCAATTCGATCATAATGAAGACTGGCACGAGTGTATGTTGTTCGGCAATGAAGAGGGCATCGAACATTGGCGTGTTGAAAAGCGCAACAGGCGGCAGACGATGTCTCGGCGGCTTCAATCGACTGCCGAGTAGCGGGATCTTCATCAGTTGTCTCGCGAGTTTCATAAGGGGTAGGGCGTTTTCAGATAGGGTCAGTTCGTTCCAATCGAACTGATTGAAAGCGGCATACGTCAATTTGACTAAGGCAAGGTGAGGTTCATATTTCGGGACGGACGCAAGCAGTTTTTCGAGGGATGGATCGGGGGCACGCTGCTGGGTTTGCTCCAGTATTAAGCGAGCAAATCGGGTTGCTTCTGTATTTGATACGTTTGCGGTATCTAATCCCCAACCGCCATCTTCGTTCTGATTTGCGATAAACCATTCGATCAGTGCCGGATCCGGGGTTTCGTTTTGAACAAGTTCAATCCATGCGTACGCACAAGTGGGGAAAGTACTCGAGGAGAGTTGCCCCTCAAAGTTACCATCTTTACAGTGTTGTGTCAGTAAATGAGCAATGCCGCGTGCTAATGCCGATCTAACTTCCTCTGTCATAATTTTTTCCCGATATGTCTTTCCAAAAAAGCAGCATTTCTACGCTTAACGTTTGAGGTATCCCCATAAAATTGGCAAGGTCAGTTCGGAAAAATCGACTGCCTGAGGCGCGTCCAAATTTGGACCCAGCACATCAGCCGCCCTTGCAATATCACTGATTCGGACTTCGTCCATCAAACCTTTCCAGTTAAACTGACGAGTGTTCTTGCTGCCAATAATAACATCGAATCCAGCACGCTGTAATTTGCCGCCGTGGTTTGTTGAACCTACCTCTTTGCCGTCAATATAGAGTTTAATTTGGTTGGAATCGTAGGTACCGGCGACGTGTTGCCATTCCTCTAATTCTAACGGCTTCGAGGCACCAGCGAACGCAACGCCTTTTTCTGTGTTGATATGGAATTTAGCGATACCGTTCTGAACACCCAGATGGTAGGCACCGGGTGGTCCGTCCCAATTCGTAAAGATGAGTCGCCATCCGCTCAAATCTTCGGGGTAAACCCAAGCTTCAATTGTGATCTCTACTTTCGGTATAAGCACCTTCGTCTCACCGAGGGAGATCACTGCATTGCCATCAAAAACAAACGATTTTCCGGGTTTATTCTCTTTATTCCAGTCTTGGTTTTCGTCCCACGCGGCTTTCCCTTCGACTTCACCCTTAACTGCATTATCGGAGGTATCTGTTAGATCGCCACCGTCAAAATGCCATAAACCAAGCGTGGATTCATCGGGCAGATATTCAAATCCACCAGCGGCAAAACTAAAGCCGGTAATAGAGAAAAAGAAAAACACACTAAAAAGCGCGCACACGGATTTTGCTGAAGTCATATTTGCTCCTTCTGTAGCGACGAATTGTGATGTATAGTTTAGCATACAACTGTCGTGAACGTCAAACTTTTCTTTCCCTAAATCGGTAAGATCTGGTAAGCGAATTTCTCCGATTCTCAATTGACTGCAACTGTCAGAATATGCTATAATTCTATGTTAGGCGTAGATAGACTTAAACCCTTGAGGTGCAACTAAATGTTCAGTCTTAGTGATTCTCAGTTCGGTTTTTTCTTGCGAAAAAACCTTTCAGTTGTCGGTTTTCAGTTAAGAGGTTTTCGTTTAACAAAACTCTCTTGTGACCGACAACCTCTAACAGTGTATTGGGCTGTTTTCACTCTTTTTTTTGGGGTAATGGGTCTGTTTACTGCTCTTGCTGAAGATGATACAGCCCCTGTGCAATTAGAGAAAATCGTTGTAACACCCGGGCGTTTTACGATTTACGATGGCGCGTCGGCGAAAATTTCGCTATCGAAGCAGGAGATTGAACGGTTTCCACTCATTGACAACGATGTCATGCGCGCGGGTCATATTTTTCCGGGGGTGGCTTCCAGTGATTACAGTACGCGCTTCAGTGTCCGAGGTGGAGAGAAGGACGATATTTCAGTTAGATTAGATGGGATGGAACTCTATAATCCTTATCATCTCCAAGACTTCGGTGGTGCAATCTCGTTGATTGGTTTAGGTCTCATTCAGAATACCAATTTGCTGATAGGTGGATTTCCTGCGGCGTATGGAGAGAAAATGTCTGGAGTCTTTGACATCACGACGAGAACACCGAACACTGAGAAATTCTCTGCCAACTTTGGGGTAGACTTAATTAACGCAACAGCCACTCTGGAGGGACCTCTTTCAAAAAAAGGGAGTTGGCTCCTGTCAGCCCGCCGTGGGTATATCGATCTGATTCTTATGCTCATGGATATCGATGAAAACTATAAACCGCAATACGCTGACATCTATAGCAAATTAACCTATCAAGTTACACCGACAGATACAGTCACGCTAAATGGTTTATACGGTTGGGATACGAATCGGATTCGGGTAGACGATGTAGACAATAACTTAGATTCCCGATACGACAATTCGACAACTTGGGCAAAGTGGCGGCATATTTTTGGGGATTCACATTGGACGGACCTTTTTGTTTTCGCTGGCACATCCAGTCAGGATAGAACGACAGGGAAAGCAGATGTTGATAATCGCAATTTCGGGTTCTTCGGTACAAAGGCAGAACTTACAGCGAATCTTTTTGACAAACACACCCTCCGCAGTGGTGTTACATGGCGATGGTTGACTGCACAGTATCAATATGATGTCCAGGAACGGCAGGCGGGGATAAACGTCTACAAGCCAATTCTCGCTGATATTGACGATAAGGGAAGTGAATTCAATCTATTTCTTCAAGATGAGTGGCAGCTCCATTCCAAACTTGCGCTCAATGTCGGTGGACATTATCTCTACCAGCATTATCGAGAGGAAGGTATTCAGCGTTATGAAATCGGTCCGCGAGTCGCACTTGCCGTGAAACCGACGCAGCAAGTCGTTTTGCGGGGGGCTTGGGGGATTTATCACCAACCCGTTCACCTGATGGGAATTCCGGTCGAAGATGGCATTGAAACGGTCGGACGTGCGGAGCAAGCGGTGCATTACATCCTCGGAGTTGAGTACACCCCTGTCGACAGCTTCTTGGTACGTGTTGAAGGCTATTACAATACTTTTGATAATCTTGTTGGACGGCTTCGTGAGTTTGGAAGGCAGAATCAGATTTTTGACTCACCTGAGTCTGGGGATGCCAAGGGCGTTGATGTATTTATGACCCATGTCGTATCAAACCGTTTGACGTGGACCCTCGGTTACGCCTTTGGAATCGCAGAAGAGATCGCAAATGGAACAAAACGCTTCCGTCAACATGATCGGCGACACTCTTTCGCTGTTAGCAGTAGTTATCGGTTTGCACCGACTTGGTATCTCTATCTGAGTTGGCGTTTCCATACTGGAGAGCCCAGAACCCCTCTCATTCACCGAGAGATCAGACTGCCTGATGGCAGTATTGTCTGTGATCGACAGTTTAGTGATATACACTCAGCGCGAATGCCTGCCTACCACAGCCTCGATTTTCGTATTACAAAGCGGAGCCCGTATCGACGATGGGAGTTGTCTTGGTATTTTCAAATATTGAACTTGTATAACCATGCCAATCTGGATCAGTATGCTTTTAGTCAACGACGCGATGAGGATACAAATGCTGTTATCGGATGTGCGATTGAAGAAGAGCCCCTCTTTCCGATTGTTCCTACATTAGGGGTTACCGTAACCTTCTGAGTGAATCTGAAGAGAACCGAGAAATGTTCAAGTCTATTAAAAAAGCAGTAAAAAAGATCTGGCGACGATATATCAGGAATTGGCGAGATCGAAAATTACCGAAAGTCGCCCCCAGCGTGGCAGAGGCGATTCTTCCTTTGGAGACGGACGCGTACACTATTGCACCGAATCAGCTCAAGGATATGATGAACAGAGGCATACCCTTCGTTTTGTTGGATGTTCGGGAAGAGTGGGAGTATCAGATGGTTCACCTTGAAGGTGCTGTATGGATTCCCTTCGGTGAGTTACCGAGGCGTTGTAACGAAATTACCCCTGGCCTTGAGATTGTCGTTTATTGCCACTGGGGCATGCGGAGTCTTGACGCGGCGTTCCTTTTGCAGCAACTCGGTTTCAAATCGGTCAAAAGTTTGATTGGCGGTATTGATCGGTGGGCCCGGGAAATAGATACACAAATGCCGCGATATTAGTCTATATCCTTAACAGCCTCTTCACCGATACAATTTTTTTCGCAAAGAATGCTAAAATCTCGTAAAAAATGAGCGTTTTCCGAAAAAATTATGCTTTTTTTTTAATTTTTAATTTGACAAAAAGGGTTTTAAGGGATATAATTATTACATCATTTTCTACTTCTGCGCGTAAATCGCGCGAATGTAGCGGTATTTCTGAGAAATGGCTTACGGCTGAGAGGACAATAGATGATGAAATTGTCAGTGAAAGCATATCTGTTTGTGAAAAAAAGGAGGGGTAATTTTCGGGTGCTGAATGTGCCTGGAGCCTCGTGTGGGTTGACACGGTGTCCCCCCCCTCCACTCCACAAACGTTAAGTATTTTAAAGGACCTAAGCCCATTTCTTTCGGGTGTGAAAGCCTATCACACCCCCCTATTTTCACTTCAAACCCCCTTGGCAGCCCTCCTACAGGTGCTTTCAGGGCTTTTTGTGTTGCACACACGCACACCCTCTCTACAGAACCCCAAACCCACACAGACCTTCTCAACCCACTGCCCCACGAAAGGAAGATGCCCATGCCCATAGACATTCACCAAACGCCTAAAGGAGAGTTCCAGATCTGTAACAGGTACCACAGCCATCAAGGGTCTGGGTGAAAACGATGTTCAAGATATCCGAAACGTTTTTCTATAACGGTCTGTCGCTTCTGTCGCTGTGTGGTCTGTTGGGACTGGTGGTCTTTTTCCGCCAGCAAGCAGCAGTGCCATCTTCCGAGGTGCCACAGAGAAACGCACCCGCAGTGAGAGGCGGGGTTGGAGTTCCCGAGCCGCCCGGGGTTCCTGTCTCTGCCCACCGGCGTGCTGCCGATACAGGCGTGGGTCATAAGCCTCCGCAAAGCACCCCCTTCGCGGATTCCATTGACCACGACTTCTATCAAACCATCATCAAGAACAACCTGTTCGCCCCGCTCGGAACGGTGTTGCACCCCGA
>JAAXHD010000430.1:11034-17446 GCA_012271015.1 Candidatus Poribacteria bacterium
GTGTTGGTGAAAAACGCCACGACGGGTCGGCATCACCTGCTGTCGGTGGGTGAACGGGTTGGCGATTTCCACGTTCTGTCCGTCGAGCCGAAGCAGGTGCGTTTCTATCATCACGGCACAGAGGTGAAACTCCACCTCTCTGAATCCGAAAACCTCTTTCTCAACCCCAAAAGGAGATAACCCCATGTTCCAAAAACGCATCTGTATACCGATTTTCATCGTTTTGCTTGCTGTGATAGGCTGCGGTCTATTTGATGGACGAAAGGGGTCCAGGTCTACACGTCTTGAGGTTTCCGGGTTTCCGCCCGTGAAGGAGGGGACTCTCGCGCCCCTGGCGTGGGTCTCCGCAACACATCTGCCTGCGGCACCCTCCGACACCGATGCGAAACCGCACACCGCGCTTGCTGACACCGACACCCCTGCGGGGTTTCCGTGCGCTGCCGTCCCGGAGGACATGCCTGAGCATCTCACCTTCCCGTGTGGGTTGCGAGGGGTGTATCATAGCACGCGTGAACTGTCAACTTGCGAGGCGGGCCGCCTCCAGCACATCTTCACCGAGATCGTCAGCGACTACAATCCGGGACGGGAGCGTGCCGCGGTCTGGCCCGACTTCATCGCCGCAGAAAAGGCATATCGCGCCCACGCCGCCCAGGCACTCGGGCAGCCCCTGACGGGCACCCTCGCCGGGAGCCGGTATGAGTGGCAGTATGCACAAGCCTGGGCGTTCCCTGAAATCATGGAATGTTTTATCACAGAAAGAGACCCCGAGACGTTAGACAATTTCGTCTCGGCGTTTTCTATTGCGATGGGGGATTGGTCGATAGATCACAATGTTGTCCAGTTGTTAGATGGCCGGCGGTTTCGGATGCGATATAACCATACGTATGTGTTCAAATACAACTATCCTGATGGTGTTCCGACGACCCTTCGGGATGAGACGGCCTCTACCCCGGGGGAGCCGCGCCCCGAAGTCGTCATTGATGTGTTGAACACTTCCGATGCAGACCTCGAACGCCTCAGTGGCTGGGATTTTCGGATCAACCCGATCACGATGGTACCCTTTCAGGAGTAAAGTCGATGAAACCTTCTCACCCCAAAGGAGAAAGAACCATGTTGAAACAACTTTTATCCGACAACCGTATCTTCACTGCCGCGGTCTGCTTGCTGGTGTTTATCGCTGGCGGACTGCTGTATCTGCAAACCGTCAAACAGGAAGGGAGGCGCGCTGTCCAACGCACCCAAGAGATCGTCGAACAACGTCAAACCCCGCAGCCCCAGACACAACCTGCAGAAACTGGTGGTGGGCATTATCACCCTGATGGGACGTATCACGTCGGTCCGCATGAAGCAGAGACACCTGCGGTGTCCACGCCCCCGCAACCGGCGCAACCCCGCGAAGCCGCAAACATCGCTCCCGTCGCATCCCCAGCCAGTGATGTTGCCGGGGCAAATCTGTCCCAGAAAACTGCCCCGTGGAGACCGCCATCGACACGGACATCTGAAACGGATCGGTTGCAGGTCTTGAGAGACATCCGAAAGACCCTTCCTTCCCATGCCACAGTGGCAGACATTGTGGCGGCCTCTGACTTTGTGCCAAGCAAAGACGAGGTAGCTGTCATGACGGATGAGGTGTTAATAGTACTCGCTGAAGACGGTATGGAAAAAGCAAAGGCGATTGAAGGTGAAATGCAGGAAAGTATGGACGCATGGTTTAAAATCATTGACGAACTCACCTCCGATGAAAACACCTTTGCCGAAAACCAACGGATATTGGCAGAACATAGCGACAGGGTCAAACCGCTGAGGGATAAGATGGATGCCACCCGGTATGAATACTACATTCATGAGGTAACTGCCAGGCGCGCGTTAGGTGAAGTGAGTCAGCGGACGAATAAATCAATTGCCGAGTATATGCCGTTGCTACACGAGATTCTGAAAGACCACCCGCGGCAACAGGAATCCGAAGATGCAGATCTGGAGGAGAGACCATGAAGCGATATTTCATTCTATTTTTTCTGTGTTTCGTTGTTTTCGGATCTGCCTTCAATATTTACAGCGAGGAGAAAACCCCCACGCAGGTCTGGTCGGAATCCGAAGAGGCGTTACGGACAGCAAACACGCGCATGAAGGCGTTAGAACTTGAGAAGAAGGGCTATGAAACGGAGTTAGAGACGTTAATCGGCAGTGGTTGGAAGATGATATTCAACATGTCTAACCCCGTTGATATGGCAAAAACGCTCCTTCTGGAGTCTGGGACGGTGGATCGTATCTGGGAATTACGTGTCCTCGTCGCCAAGGTCACTGTTCAGATAGAGACGTTGAACGGCGAGTTGAAAACGCTTGCCGATACCCGCGATACTGCCTACGATGCGTATGTGAAATCCGTGGAAGGTAAACTCAGCCCAGGGGAGATCCCGCCTAAAGGAGATCCGCCCGATTATGGCGAGTTAGAGGAGTGGCGTTTACAGTGTAATAATATCTGTGGTGTTTATTTTAGTTCCAACGATTATGGGTATGGCAACTTAGCGACGCAAGCGGCAAATGGTCATCGTGCGACGTGTGCGCTGTCGTCAGACATCCCGGCGGGGTGTGGCGAAGGTTACTGGACGTGTGAAGGCAACATCACAGGTGGCAGTGCGGAGCATGGGTTGCAGGTGTGTCAAAATTTAGGGTTGAAGTGGAATTCGGCGACGACCTCCTACGATCAGGTGACGTGCGGCATGTCGTATCGGAACTGCCAGAATTCGGGGGGTGCGTGTTTTTCGGGTCAGGTCAGTGACGGTAGTGTCAAACATCGCTCGGATGTCAGTTTGTCGAACTCGCAAGCGATTGTCGTCTCCGCGGATCCAAACGGAACGCTGCCGTCGTCGTATTGTCCTGGGGGTTGTGGTGAGTTATTGCCCACCGATCACTTGGTAGAAGACTGTGAGGGGTGTGGCAAGGCGTATTACTCGTGTACGCAGTCGGGTGCCCATGGTATCGTGCATAATGTGCATGCCCCGGCGTCAATGAAGTGTGGTCATCTGTATCGGTTGTGTGCTTCCGGGGATCATGGTCTCAAGCAAGCGACGTGTTCTACAGATCCCGACTGTGTTGCGACGGATTTCTGGTTATGTCAACATACGAGTCACATCTACGCTGCGGACCTGCCCCCGGGTAAGGAGGCACCTGTCGTGCCTGCGACGTTGACGTGTCGCAACTTCCATACGTATTCGACCACGGATGCTTCTGCGGTCGCCTATCACTCAGAGGTCAAGACGTGTACGCGGTGTAGTGTCTCGTATGTGGAATGTGATGCTTCGGATCCTGCGAAATCGGGGTGTTCAGCGGGGTATGTCTGGCATACCACCGAGGTGCAGTCCGATCCGGATCCCGACCCGCCATCTGCACCGTCGAACCCGTATCCAACGCCGCCACCCACGACGCCTCCGGGGAATACCACACCTCCGGGGAACACCACGCCTCCCGGAAATACCACACCTCCGGGGAATACCACACCTCCCGGAAATACCACGCCTCCGGGGAACACCACACCTCCGGGGAACACCACGCCTCCGGGGAATACCACACCTCCGGGGAACACCACGCCTCCGGGGAACACCACACCTCCGGGAAACACGACACCTCCGGGGAACACCACACCTCCCGGAAATACCACGCCTCCGGGAAACACGACACCTCCGGGGAACACTACGCCTCCCGGAAATACCACGCCTCCGGGAAACACGACACCTCCGGGGAACACCACACCTCCCGGAAATACCACACCTCCCGGAAATACCACACCTCCGGCTGTGAAGTGTGGCAACGCCAATCAGGGTTCGGGGAAGTGTATCTATAATCGCGTGGCGACCACTGTTGATGAACATAAGACGACGTGTCCAGCAGGTCATACGTATTGGTCGTGTAATGCGAAAGCCGTGCAATCGCATTCGGGGCATACGGCACCTGCGCCTCCACCTGCGCCTGCGCCCCCGCCGCCCCCGAAAGTGGTGTGTCCCGCGGATCCGTGGACGCAGTGCGGTGGCACAGTCTCACATGCGACGACATGTGGGTGGAATCATACGTATTACACGTGTAATCCCGATGCGGTCTCGTCGCATTCGGGTCACAATTCATCGCAGAACAATAGTTCACAGAATAATTCATCGCAGAACAATTCATCACAGAATAATTCATCACAGAACAATAGTTCGCAGAATAATTCATCGCAGAACAATTCATCGCAGAATAATAGTTCGGTGAAGTGTGGTAACAACAACCGCGGTGCTGGCAAGTGTATCTATGGTCGTGTGGCGAGCAGCAAATATGCCCATCAAACGACGTGTTTAGCGGGTCATACGTATTGGTCATGTAATGCCAAGGCGGTGGAATCACATTCCTTGCATTAGTGTGTCTGTCTTTGTCTGTTGTGTGTTTATTTTTGGAGTTGCTTTGATGTTGCGCGTGGGTCGGTTTCTTGGGTATTTGGGGATCAGCGTCCTGGTTGGACTGTGTTTTTGGCTTCGGTGCTTGGGTGTCGGGTCTTGGTTTCCGCTGTCTCAGTTGACCGAGCATGATGCGTATCTGTATCAGCACCAGGCAGAGATTGTCTCGGAGTCCGGGGGGCTGCCTGCGCGAGATGATCGTCGGTGGGTGCCGGTGGGTCGCGACACGACGCAGAGCCTGAACCTGTATCCGATCGTCTTAGGACATCTGCATCGTCTGTTGCGAGTTGTCTTCCCAGAGGTGTCGGTGTATGAGGTGGTGTTTTTTGCGCCCGTGGTGTGTTTTTCTCTCGCGTTGTTGTGTGTGAGTCTGTTTTTGGCACGGACGCACGGGTTTCTCTTCTCAGTGATGGTTGGGTTGATAGTCGCGACGCTGCCTGGGACGATCGAACGGTCGACGGCGGGCTTCGGAGATCGAGATGCGTTCTGTTTTCTCATCGGTGTGAGTGCGGTAGTCACGTATCTTCGGTCGCTGTCGAGGGACGTGTATCGGCAGCGTGTGTTGTGGACGTTGGTCAGCGGTGTTCTCGTCTTCATTGGTGGTTTGAGTTGGGAAGGCTTTGGTGTCTTTGTGAGCATCGTTTTATGTGTTGAGGTGTGGCGGTTTCTATCGATCGAGAGAGAATCGGGACTGTTTTTCTACGGTTTATGGGTGTTGTGTTTCGTGCCGGCGTTGTATCTTTGCTCGGCGGCGTATCGTTCGGGCGTTGGGTGGTCAACGCACCTCTTTTCGTTCATGCTTCTGCCCCCGGTGGGGGTTTTGGCACTCCGCGGGTTTCGGTATTGGCTTTTGGAAAAGTCTTCAGTGGGCGAGCCCCTCCGTCCCTACAGGCATCGGATGAGCCATGTATTGATACTTTTTTCCGTCTTGATTGGCGTGGGGTATGTGGTGTCGATAAAATCAAACTTCGCTGCGACGACGGTGGTCTTTGGAACCGGTCCTCTGATGGAAAGCATTACGGAGTTAGTCGCCCCGCACTTTGGGTATTGGGTGTATCGGTATGGGAGTGTCTTTCTGACGGGCAGCCTCGGTCTGAGTCTGCTACCCGTGTTTCGATGGGGTCGTTTGGGTCAGCATCTGTCGCTGTCCCTGTTTTGTTTTTGCGTCTTCGTCTTTCTCCGTGTGCCTGTGGCAGGTGTCTTGGGTGCGGCGATGGGGGATGCGTTGTTTTTCCTCAGCGGTGTCGGGGTGTGCTTGTCTTTTGGACACCTCTGCTGGAAAGTGGCCCCTGGGAGCGGCGTTTCCGAGGGGGAGGGTTTTTGGGTGTCCACGGACATCGCGATGCTGTTTTGGAGTGTTTTTTGGTTTGCTCTGGCGCGGGATGCGAAACGTTATGACTTCTTTATCGGTCTGTCGTTGGCATACTTCACTTCTGTTTTGATCCAAGCGGTCGCCACTTGGATACTCAATGTCTTGAAAAATCCCACCTATACGACGGGGGTCGTCCACGCGGGTCTGAAAAGATACGGCATCACGCCGGCATCGGTATCGGTGGTGGTGTTTGTGGGTGTCTGTCTCTGGGGTCCGATGGGAGGAGGTCACGTCTTTCGGTCTGTGGCGGCGGCGAAGCATTCGCGTCGAGCGGTGCCGGGTGTCGGTGCGATTGCGGATGCATACACGTGGATGAGAATCCACCTTCCCGAAACCGCTGTGGTCGCGGCGGAATGGTCTTATGGGACGCAGCTGAACGTCTTGGGAGGTGTGCGCACGATCGTGGGACCCGATCACTACCTGCCGTATTGGATTGAATTATATCATCAACACGTGGAGCGCGCAAAAAACGAGCACGACCTGTTGACGTTTCTGTTCACACACGATGTGACGCACGTGATGGTCACGCGGGAGAAACAGCCGTCAGATGCGATACTCGGGAGTGGGCAGCTATCGGGTGCGTTTCGTCCGGTGTATCCGAGAGTTTCGTTTG
>JAAXHD010000363.1:0-33829 GCA_012271015.1 Candidatus Poribacteria bacterium
GGGACACCCTTCTCACCAAAATCTAAAGCAGTTCCGCGATACGAAGCCGTCTGCATGTGCATCATGGATAAACCTTCAAACTCGGTTAATTTACTGTCCATTCCAGTTTCTTTCGGCAGTTGCACATCGGGACCCAGTTCCTCCCAATGGATAAATAAAACGATTTTATCCCTTGGACCGGCGATAATACCGTTGAGAATAGAATGATTGCTTGTGGGTCCCTTCGCATTTATGACATTAGCACCACCCCCGCGCTCCTGAATAGATTCTGTATAAAGTTGGACGAGCCATTCACCGAGGCAACTACTGTCAGCATAGTTGTAAAAAACAATATTTAAACTATCCCTACAGGATTCAGTTGACTGCTGATCGTTGACGGTTTCTTCACCGACAGCTTCCTCAGAAAGATGAATCCATCGCGCCAATCGATAGGCAATGTTATCCTGATGATTATAAGCGAGATTAAAGCCTTCATGCGCCTGATTCACACCTTCGACAGCGGCACGAATTCGGGTGTCGGGAGTTTCACCCTTTCCTGCTGTCATAGCAAGAAAGAACAAACCAACTGGAGAGAACGCCGAAAACCGTCCACCAACCCCATCAGGAACAGGAAGCAGCGTGTCCCCGTAGAAAGGTGATTGCTCATGCATTCGGAAGAGCACACTGTCGGCGGTTAACCCAGTAGTGGCGAGGACTTGTTGCCGCCAGTTTTCATCCCCAAGCGCATCACGGATAACCATCAACGAAGCCATAGTTTCGGTTGTTGTTCCAGATTTGCTAATGACATTGAAAAGCGTCTTATCAAGGAGGTTTCTCGCTTTGAGCATCTCAAGTAAGCCGATAAGCTTGCGCGGATCGAAAGTATCGCCTGTGAAATAGACTTCGGGGGCACCCCCGCGTTCCTCAATCGACAGTAAGTTATGATAGGGATGGTTGAAAGAATCATGAAAGACGCGGGCACTCAGATCAGAACCACCTACACCAATGGTAACCAACACCGAAAACGCCGCACGGGCGCGTGTGGCTAATGCCGCGACTTGGGCAATATCTTCGGACTGGAGATGACTACGGGTCCACGCACGAAGCCCGTGCTCTAACTCGGCAAGCGGTGCTTTTGTTTCACGCTGAAATAGAAGATGAATCCCCTGCAAAACTTTATCAACGTCCTGTTGTGCCGCCTGCGGGAACGAACCAACCGACGCATCATTAACTAAAAAACGTAACTTACCGTCCAACAAGATCTCCTCTCTATTAGCCATCAATCATAAGAGGTTTACGATTTACGAAAGTCTCTCTTAACTAACTGCTGATTACTGATCGCCAACTGCTACTCTGCCATACTTGTCTGAAAGACGAACGATATCTTCCTCGTCAAAATGACCAAACGCAATTTCGAGTATCCGATAGTCTTTAGATTCTCCGATGAGCTGATGCTTAGCACCTTGTGGAATAAATACGGGTTCCATAGGCGCGGGACGCTGAATCGTGCCATCAAGGTTTATACAAGCACCCTCATCAAGCGGAACCCACAACTCACTCCGGTGATGGTGATACTGATAACTCACCTGCTCACCTGCCCGAATTTCTAAAATTTTGACGGTAACGGGCTGATTAAGGACGTATTGTATGAAACGACCCCAGGGTTTTTCAGTTGTCACGATTTCCTGAAGTTCTTTCGGGCACAAAGACATGATTAAATTCTCCGAATTGCGGGATAGATTCGTCAAAATAATGTAAGGCAAAGATAGACCCTAACCTCCCTGACGGTCAAAAAATGCTTACAAAAACTCAATAGTAGTGTATCATATAAATAGTCCAGCGTCAACGCAAAAGAGGCACGCCTGCTCCTTTGACTTTAATCGCTTATCCTACCAAAAAAACAGAATTGCACTTACAGTAAAACCGAAAAATAAATAGACATTCACCCCTCCCCTAGTAGGGTTTTTGCTGGGGTGTTTCTTCAAGGTTTCTAACCTCGCCGGTGCGGAGTGTCTAATTAATTCTAAACTTTACTATAATATCAATCTATTAGGAAACAGAATTGCTTAAACAAAAAATTTCAAGGCTTTTTGAGAATAGCATCTCTGAAAAGGTGTTCCCCGGTGCCGTCGCCTATATTCTTGCGGGTAAAAAAGTGCTTTACCACGAAGCTTTTGGCTATCGATGTGTGAAACCGAAAAGGCTACCGATGCTTCACACGACAATATTCGATTTAGCATCACTAACGAAACCGATTGTCGTAGGGACCCTTTGCATGCAACTCGTTGAGAGAGGCAAACTCTCTTTGGATTCCCCCGTAGAGAAATATCTACCGGAGTTTAAACAGACAGGGGTGACGCTTAAACATTTACTAACACATACCTCAGGACTTCCTGCATGGTTACCTGTATACCTGCGTGCACCATCACGAGAAGATATAATCTCCTATCTCGGAGGCGTACCACTGGAATCTCAACCCGGAAAGAAAGCCGTGTATAGTTGCTTGGGGTATATCGTGTTAGGGGCACTGCTTGAAAGAGTAACAGCACAATCGCTGGATAAATTGGCACAAGATCAGATTTTCGCGCCGCTCGGTATGGAATCAACGCGGTTCAATCCACCACAAGCATGGCGTGAGCACTGCGCAGCCACCGAAGATTCCAACAGTTTTGAACGCCGGATGGTAGGCTACGAACGCTATGACTGGCGAGAAGGTGTAATCATCGGGCAGGTCCACGATGAGAACGCACATTTCCTCGGTGGCGTTTCCGGTAATGCGGGACTCTTCTCTACATCAACAGACCTCAGTAATTTCTGCCGAACACTGATGGACACCGGCGGGGGACTGTTACGCCCGGAGACCCTTTGTACGATGCAACAAGTCACTTCAACAGAAGGAGAACGTCGGTGCATCGGTTGGGCTGTAACAGATGACGGCTGTCTCTACCACACCGGATTCACTGGCACTTCAATACGAATATGTTTAAAAAGGAAACTTGCGGCGATTCTGTTGACAAATCGGGTGCATCCCAATGCAGATCGGCGTGGTATTATCGAATTCCGAAAAATTTTCCACTCAATAGTTTTTAGTTAAAACGTTTTCGTTTAACAAACCCCCTTGTAACTGATAACCGATAGCGATAAAAAATGTCTTCTACAGCACAACAGCAAAAAGTTGAATTAGGGTTGAATGCCCTGCTTACAGAGAAACGCGACTGGATTCAAGGAAAATCAATTGGTCTGATTACAAATCACACCGGGGTTGATGTCACTTTACAGAACAATTATCGGTTGTTCACGGAGGAACCATCGTGTCGACTTTCTGCGATCTTTTCTCCAGAGCACGGATTCTGGGGCGCGGTCCAAGACGGTATCGCTGTCGACAGCCTCAATGTCTTAGATAAAAACCCATCGCAGTCGCACCTCGCAAGCGTCCCAGTCTATAGTCTATACGGACAATCAATCCGTCCAACAGCGAACCAACTTGAAGACATTGATTTGCTCGTCTACGATATGCAGGATATCGGTGCGCGTTATTATACCTATATTTCGACGCTCCTGCATGCAATGGAAGCCGCCAGTGAACATGGAATAGAGTTCGTCGTCGCGGACCGACCGAACCCGATTACGTGTAATGTCGTGGAAGGACCAATATTGGAGCGAGGGTGTGAATCGTTCGTGGGTATACATACGGTGCCCATCCGTTACGGATTGACAACCGGCGAATTGGCAACCCTATTGAAGGCAGAACGTGTGCCGTCGTGTCGTCTCAAGGTTGCGTGGATGTCCGGATATGAACGCGGCATGTGGTACGATGACACCGGCTTGCAGTGGGTACCGCCCTCGCCCAATATGCCGACACTCACAACCGCAATCCTTTATCCAGGTTTATGCCTGTTTGAAGGAACAAATATGAGTGAAGGTAGAGGAACGACGAAGCCCTTTGAATACATCGGTGCCCCTTGGTGTAATGGTGAAATGTGGGCTGAAACACTAAATGCATTGCACCTACCCGGTGTCCTGTTCCGTCCAGTCGTCTTTACACCCGGCCCAGTCGCTGAAAGCACAAAGCACGCGAAACAGACATGCGGGGGTGTCGCAATTCACGTTACCGATAGAGAACGTTTCCTTCCGGTAGAAACGGTTCTCCACATGTTATCCATTTTAATCACCGAACACAGAGACCATTTTGCGTTCCGACCCGCGCATTTTGATAGGTTGGCAGGAAACAACTGGCTCCGAGACGCGCTATTGGATAGGGAGTCACTGGACAATATTCAGGCACAGTGGAGCGATGAACTTCAGGCTTGGTATGATCGCAGATCACAATTTTTAAACTATTAGCACTGATGTCGGCTGTTGGCTATCGTTTTAATGCTGAAGTCTACTATAAAAACTTGTAGCCCGTAACATTATCCCGCAAACCCATACGCGACTTGCGTTAGGAGGGCGGATTTACGGAACGCTCGTGAAAGTCGAAAAGCATGTTGTTTCTCCGCAAGGTAAAATTAAAATATGATAGAATTCTATGAACTCCTCAAAAAACAGAAAAAGTATGTTATCGGCTTGATGTCTGGCACATCAGTCGATGGCATTGATGCAGCCCTTGTTGAAATTACGGGGCACGGTCTGGAAACGGTAGTGAACTTGATCGCTTTTGAGACCTTTCCCTTTCCACCTGGCGTGCCACAACGCATCCTCGCTCTCTGTCAACCCGATACGAGCCGCGTTGACGACATTTGTGAGATGAACTTTTACATCGGACACCTCTTCGCGGAGGCTGCTAAACACATCCTACAAAAAAATGGAATACACGCCGGCGATATTGACCTCATCGGTTCACACGGTCAAACGATTCACCACTTACCCCTCTTCACCGAACCGCAAGGTAAATCCCAAATCAGAGAAAAAGTAGCCCATAACGAAGTGGAGGGCGGATGGACGGAAAGGCACGTAAATCCAAAAACCTACCTCACCGAACCGCAAGGTAAAATTAAAATGCCGTCGACATTGCAGATTGGCGAACCTGCGGTCATCGCACACGAAACCGGTATTCCCACCATCGCTGACTTTCGGGTGGCAGATATGGCAGCAGGCGGGCAAGGTGCTCCATTGGTATCATATCCAGATTATCTGCTATTCCATAGTAGTGTTAAAACAGTGGGACTCCTGAACATCGGGGGAATCGCGAACCTCACAGTGCTCCCTGCAAATGGAGCGTTCGATTCGGTTTCCGCGGCAGATACAGGACCGGGAAATATGTGTATTGATGCAGCCGTGAGCGAGATAACGGACGGAAGAGAACGTTATGACAAAGCGGGACACCGTGCCGCGCGGGGTACGCCTTACCGACCTCTCATTGACGAGTGGCTACAGCACCCTTTTTTTCAATTGACACCACCAAAGACGACTGGACGCGAGATGTTCGGATACACCTTCGCAATGGAATGTTTGTCGGCATGCCGTCAGCACAATCTCGCGGATAATGACGTTATCGCAACATTGACCGAATTGACAGTCCAGACGGTTGCCCTTTATATTTCGCAATTTGCGACGGAGCAGAACCCGATAGATATACTCTATGTGAGTGGTGGTGGGGTACATAACCAGACTATCATGCGGCGACTCAACGAAGTTTTAGTGAATACTACTGTTGAACCTGTGGATAACTCAGGCATCTCGGCGGATGCCAAAGAGGCGATAGCATTTGCAATCCTCGCGAATGAATCACTTCACGGACAAGCCGGAAACCTACCTTCCGCCACAGGCGCGTCTGTGCGAAAAATTCTGGGGAAATTCGTGTGTCCATGATAATGAAAACAATCTCCACTCAAGACTTGTCCTACATCACCATTGAAGTTGCTAATAAGAGGGGGGTTTACAGTGTCGCGTTCAACCTGGATGGCTTAACGCTCGCAAGCGACAGGGATAACACCGTCCAACTCTGGAACGTTGCCACCGGACAAGAAGTAAAAATGAAGCAAACGTTCTGGGTAGATATTGCAGGGAATTTCACCGCCAACATCAATAGCGTCGCGTTCAGTCCGGATGGACGGATGATTGCCGGCGGGATTGCCGAGCGCGAAACTATCTGCATCTGGGACGCTGCCACCGGCGGGCAACTCAGAGCAATAAGGGAGGAAACAACGAATGCTTTGCATTGGGTCAATACTGTTGCCTTCAGTGCTGACAGCAAGATACTCGCAAGTGGTAGTGAAGATGGAAACCTCTATCTTTGGGATGTAGCAACTGGTAGAAAGATGAAAACCCTTACTGAAAATACGGCGAATATTTTTAGCGTCGTGTTTAGTTGGGAAGGAAAGACATTAGCAAGCGGAAGCGATCAGACCATCCAACTTTGGGATACTGCCACAGGCGAACTATTGAAAGCACTCACAGGACATACAGACTGGGTCCGTAGTGTCGCTTTCAGTCCAGATGAACAAACGCTCGTGAGTGGAAGTCAGGACAAAACTGTTCGACTTTGGGATACAACCACAGGACAACACCTGAAAACTCTTACTGGACACACCTCTGTGGTTTGGAGTGTTGCCTTCAGTCCAGATGGACGAACACTCGCAAGTGGCAGCGCGGACAAGACAATCCGTCTCTGGAATACTGCAACAGGCGAACAACGTGCGATCCTTACAGGGCACACGGCACCTATCAGGAGTATTGCCTTCAGTCCGGATGGTGTAACGCTCGCAAGTGGCAGCGAAGATAGCACAATCCGTCTCTGGGACCTCACGTCTCCCATGCTTCTGCAAAAAGACTAACGGGAATAGAAGTTAAGTTGGATGATGGACCATTTTCCGTAAACGCTGCCTCCAACAAGAACGTTTTATCAGCAAATACAATTAAGAATTCGACTACGCCGAGCACAGTAACGTTTGAAGAAGGAGGAACCGATAATGAGAAATGCTTTAGATAACTTCCAAATCACGCCGAATCTTACAGAGAACGTCATGCAGGAAATCATCCGTATCAAACCTCCTACACCATCCAGCGGTAAACCGTTCATTCCACGGACAATCGCAGTCTCCACAATAGCAGTTATCTTGCTAATGCTAAGTATTGGAAATTACCCTGTAGAAGCACAGACAGATGAAGCCGTCAAAGATTACACAAAATGGGAACTACCCAAAGAGGCAAAAGCACGTCTGGGAAAGGGCGGAATCAATGCAATTCAATTCTCACCCGATGGCACACGACTCGCAGTTGGCAGCAATATTGGTGTGTGGCTCTATGATATGGAGACTGGCAAAGAACTGTCGTTGTTCGCAGGTATGTGCCAAGCCATCGCATTCTCACCCGATGGTCGCTACCTTGCTAACGGTGGTGGGAAGTATACAATGGCCGAACTTCAAGTGTGGGATATAACGACTGGGCATAAAGTCCCGCTCGTTGATGGGATTTCTTCTGCCTCAGCACTGCGGTTTTCCTCAGACAGTAAAACGCTTGTCAGTTTGAGAAGTTGGGGAGACACTATCAGCCAGTTGGATATTGAGACTGGACAAGAAAATGTAAAACATCTCATAGAACGGCACTTTACTGGGAGCCGCGGTAATGAAGTCTACACACTCACGCATGACAAATTCGCTGTTGGAAATACAGATGGGAAGATTCAGTTGTATGACACATCAACAGGCAAAATGTTATTGACGCTCAGAGGACATGCAGACTTATCCCTTCAGCCATTAGATGCCGTGCCGAATCAACCTGCATTTCCGCCACCACATAGGAGTAAAAGTCAAGTCTTAGCGTTGGCATTTTCACCCGATGCCACGCGGCTCGCAAGTGGCAGCCAGGATAAAACTGTCCGACTCTGGGATCTCGCCAACAACGACAAATGGATTACCCTCCAAAAACATACCGGTTGGACAAACGTATTAGCATTCTCTCCTGACGGAAAAATGCTTGCAAGCGGAAGCACTGACAAGACGGTGCAATTATGGGACACTGCTACGGGTGATCCACTTGCGACATTGTCCCGCAAGTCCATACGCGGCTTGCGCACTGGACATATCAACGGTATTGCTGCTTTGGCGTTTTCACCCGATGGAGAAACGCTTGCAAGCGCGAGTGCAGACGGCACAGTCCGATTTTGGAACACAGAAAGTGGAGATCCGATATCTACTCCTATCATTGGACACACTGAAAGGGTGAAATCAGTCGCTTTCTCTAACGGTGGTGCTACGCTTGCCAGTGTAGCGTTTAACGGCATAATTACATTCTGGGATATGAAGACCTCGAAAAAGTCCAATAATCAAGTTGCCGGACACCGAGATATGTTTAGAACTTTAACCCTTTCTCCTGATGGCACGAAACTTGCCAGTGTCGGAGCAGACGGGAGCATCATTTTTGGGCTTATTTCTTCTTGGCGACCGGATCCATTAATCCGTTTGACAGAGACGAGCACAGGCAACGAGATAATGACGCTCACGGATCGCTTGGATCCTTCAAACCTGACTTTTTCACCCGATGGGAAAACTGTAGCTTTTGGCAGTTTTGGGAAAATTCGATTATGGAATACGGAAACAGGTATTAGCCTCGATATCTCTCTTTTAGATCAGGATGAAGGTCATAAAGTCCCAGGTCATGACCATGGGAATGGTGCTGTGGCTATGCCGCGAGGCATGAGACCGCACCAAATGCCAAAAATCAGTGCTTTAGCGTTCTCGCCGGATGGGACCAGAATTGTTAGCGCAACCATGGAAGGACAGATCCAAATGTGGGATACGGAGATGGGCATCGAACTCACTTCTCTCGTAGAACAGGAACCAGACGGTGCAGAATATGAGGTGAAAGACGGAGGAATGACGGTGACAACCTCATATAAAGATCCTATCTTCGCGCTGGCATTCTCTCCAAATGGCAGACGACTTGCCGCTGGGAGTCAGGAACAGGTTCGTTTGTGGAACATGGAAACTG
Organism: Candidatus Poribacteria bacterium; assembly: GCA_012271015.1. Taxonomy (GTDB): domain Bacteria; phylum Poribacteria; class WGA-4E; order WGA-4E; family WGA-3G; genus WGA-3G. The sequence continues at coordinate 8,911 of JAAXHD010000363.1, forward strand.
GGAATTGGGGAAAGGGAATTTCTTCAATTAACAGCCATGAAGAGGGCAGAGTAGTTTTTCAGGGTTCTCAGACATTGGTGTTTTCGCCGGATAATATGATCCTTGTGAATGGTGATAGACACGGCAAACTCCAGCTGTGGGACATAACGACAGGAAACCAACTCACCACTCTCAACGGACACACAGCAGAGGTGGAGACATTGTATTTCTCGCCCGATGGCAAGACACTCGTCAGTGCAGGACAAGACGGCACAATTCTCCTTTGGGATTGGGGTGAAGTTCTTAAGGGATCCTCTACGGTGGATGAATAACAAAGAAATAGTTTTCAGTGATCAGTTGTTGGTTAAGAGTTTGGCTGCGATGGGAACAACACATTTTCCTGCGATAGAGAATTAACTGATAACCGATAACCGACAACCACTCTAAAACCTAATCCTAAGGGATATACGATGGCTGCTACCCAACGCAGGATGGTTCGCAAACGCATAGTCTAACCCCGCTCCTGCACCTGTGACGAATCGGAGGTTCAACCCAACCCCCGCAGTCAACTGGCGAATACTCTCAAGACTTCCACTCCGTTCTGCCATCCCAATCCGTAAGGCAAGCAGATCGAAGAGTGTCCACTCGGCACCCACATGCAACTCAACGGGACTCCCCTGTGGTGCCTCGACATCGGATTTGGTCCCAGAGCCACCCCGATTTTGGATATAGGTATCCAGTGCCAGGACGAGTGTGCTTCGGAAGATAGGAAGCGCATGTATCGTGGCGATACCAATTTTCAGCTGCGGCAGTATCGTTTCGGTGTGAGACGTAAGATCCGCCGATGGGGGCGGTGTATTCCAATAGAGTTTCGTTGTAAAAGCATCGCTCGCCTGAAGTCCAAGCAGGAGTTGATGAGATTTTTCTGGATTGGTCATTGCAATAATACCCACATCCGCCCCACCGCCGATGGCATTTGTGCTTCGATACCCACTCATATAGAGGAGTTTGAGCGTTCCACCAAGCCGTAAATTAATACCACGAAAAGTTGGGAATCTCCAACCGTGAGCAAAGAGAAAGGCGTTATCGGTGTTGTTAAAAGACCCGACAACCTCTGGACGGTTTGCGGGTCCGACAGGACGGCTGACCACGGGTAGACTGGTAATAGGGATATCGTCAACGCCGACGCGGAGCCAACTGACACCGATCGCCCCACGCTTTTTCAACGGGTGGATATAACTAACAAAATCGTAAGCATCCTCCCCATTGAGCGTGGAGTGCATAAAACTGACCTCATATCGAGTGAGTTGTCCCAATCCAGCGGGATTCCAATAGGGGGCGTAAGCATTGTCACTCAGAGCGGTCCCTGCTCCTCCCATAGCAAGTGCCCGGGCTCCAACCCCAAGCGTTAGGAAATCAGCAGTGTATCTCGCATCAACGGATTGGAGCGTTCCCACGCAGAACGTAATTATAGTCACAATGAGGTAGAAATTATTTTTTTTACGATATTTCATTTCTTAATGGCTCTCGGCTATCAACTATCGGTTGCTAGTAAAGAGGTTATATGCTACCGGAAATCTCAACTGATGGCTGACTGCCTACTGCTGACTGCTATTACCGCAATTTCATCATTTTGAGGATTTCGGTTATATCTTTTTCACCGTCGCGCTGGACTCGGAGTTTAGCATAGTAAACGCCATTTGCGACTTCAACCCCATCAGCATCTCTGCCGTCCCATTCCACCATAAGAAATCCAGGAGTCGCCGGGAGCGAAAGTTCCCGGATGAGTCGTCCACTCAGCGTATAGATTTTCACAACAAGTGAGTCGGCGGGTGCTGTTAATTCGCAAGTGAGCGTCGTTTTACGTGGAAAAGGATTCGGATAGTTGAGAAACGACAGCAGTTGCAAAGCGTCATGAACTCTGAATGTAATCTGATTTGTATCCGTGTTTCCATGGACATCGCTCGCGGTTAGGCGCACCTCATATTCTCGCGGTTCAAGTTCTGGAGACGGATACGTCAACACGAGTTGATTTGAGCCCGGATGATGTGTCACCTGATACGCCTCTGGATTGATGCGTTCATACTCACCGAACGCGTCTCCAATTTCCAACAATAGCGGACGGGTGAGGTAATCAAGTCCACTCGGGTCAGTTAATGTCGCTCCGATGAGGGGTTCCGAATCCGTGGCATCTCCCGAAATAAAGTGTTGTTGATTGCCAATGGTGAGCTGTATATCTGGTGGCACAGCATCGTCAGTATACAACAGTGTAATCGGTCCGAGCTGATCCGTTGTAGCCCGAATTGTGCCGACAGGTCGAGTTTGAAACCGAAATCTATCCCCAGGAGCAAAGGAACGTTCGCCTTGCGTGAGTTGAAAATGCAAGCCGTAGGGTTTGTAGGAAAACGGTTCTTCGACTGTTCCACGCAACGGTTGGTTTCCATCGGTCTGGGAACGCAAAATACCGGTTCTCTCACCTTCAACCTGAAATTCAGTATCAGTCAGGAAGAAGATAGTCCACTTATCTTCGGGCATAGCGGTGCCAGGTGGAAGTTCAATGTAACTGATGGTCCCCGTCCCTTGGTTATCGTCCCTGAACCCAGATGCATACCAACGCCGCTCTTGTTGCGGGGAATCGAGATCGGTTTCCACCTCCACAGATTGTGTAAGGGCAGTTATGTTGAATGTCAGGACATCCCCGAATGCCAAAGGTTTTTCAAAATTAAATTCTACATTCACCGAGAAGCCGTGTCTAAAACTTGGGAAGTCTGTACTAAAGTTCGCAAGCTGCTCCACTGATGAAATAATTTCCAACGATCCAAGTTCCCGTGTATCGTCCACTGAAGGTGCAAGGAAAAGCCGATAGGTTTGCGGACCTGTAAAAAAAAGGACATATTTGCCAGTTCGCGTGCCTTCGGGGTGGATACGGACATCGCGGAGTGCACTGTCTCCAATGTTTTCTTCACTTACATTTGTTGCATGCATGCGCTGCTGTAACGCGCCTGTAGCGTCGGCGAGTTGTTGGGAAGGGAGTCTTGTCCAACTTCCGAGTGTCGAGCTAAATATATAGATACCCAACTCACGTGCCCGGGATGCGACAGCAGTGTCAATTGTATCCGCGACTCCCAAATTATTGGGTTCCTCTTCTAAAGGTGTCTCCTCAGATTCCGTACCACCCAATAATTCTCGCGTGAGTTGTGACCTGAGCGCACCGAGGTCAAAGTTCAAGTCGATCGCTACCGGAGAGGCAAGTTTAATGTTGTTATCAACCATTAAGAGGTTCTTGGGATTGACAGTTGATAACTGATCGCCGACAACGATTTCATAACCGTGAGCGGTGGCTCCAGGAAGCGGCGCGCGGTTGGACATTCCGTTAGATGAGGGTTTCGCAGTTGTATCGGCGGAACTCTGCCCCACGGTGGCAAACTCCTGTTCATCTAAGGAGCGAACTGCCAGTACTGCTGTTTCTTGAAAGCTACCCGGTGGAACAGTGATAACGCAGTTTCGGTCCAAACTGGTAATCTGACCTGAAGCGGCTGTTTCTGCCACACCCATATCAACAAAGAGTCGTCGGTAGGAAATATTATCTTCCTCATCGTTTTCAAGGACATTACCCGGTTGATCCGCCTCGGTCCTTGTCACATCGATATAGACAAATATGTCGTGTGTACCGAGAGGCAGTTGGTCTTTTAGATTTAAAGTAGCAGTTGCAATTGGGAGTGTATTCAGCGGATCCGGTTCATAAACATCCTTCCCGTTATCGGAGTCCGCCAACGGCGTGCGTTGTACCCAGTCATTGGGACGGATGCGAGTCGTCCCGAGGAGATTTACATCGTCGTCAACAAGCATATCATCGTCAACATCTGGGTTACCACTGAAAAAAGCAACTTCAATCGGGGTGTTTTTGCTGGGGGGGTTCCTGCTTTCCCCTTCCACCTGTACATCCGCCGAGAGGTACCACTGCTCCGTTTTGGAGTTGTAGCCATATCCAATCCTGCTAGTTCTGTTGACCTCCACAATCGTAAGATTAGGATATACGTAAGGGTAATATTGAAGCCTGTCGCTTGTAACCGTATTGTTATCTATATCCGTGACTTGCAGATTATACCGGATAGCCGAACCGTCCGTAGGGGCGTTTAGTGGCTCAGGCACCGTCCACCATCCGTCTTCTGTCTTAGGAGACTGGGGGGGCGGATCTGCAGGAACGAGCCGGACATTCTCCCATTCTCGGTTTTGTGGATTACGCCATTCCAAAAGGACAAGGAACAGCTGTTCTTTTTCATCGGAGACCTGAACAGAGATGCGGAATTTGTCCTCACCGACTAATTCGGGCTTAATATCGAGGATTTTTGGGATATTCACGGTAAACCCGTCGCCACCGACAGCAACAGTCGTGTCACTTTGCGCGTAATACTCGACATGAGCATCACCGCTGGCAATGTTTTTCGGGACGGAGAAAGTCACCGCAGGATAGGCACCGCGGTTAACAGTAAGCGTCTTTGTGAGAATAACATCTCCGGTATAGTATCTAACCGGACCCGAAATGCCTTGGGCGACGGCTGTTTTCCCCGGAAATAGTGCTTTGACGGTGAGTGAGCCGTTAAAAGTGGTATCAGTAACAAAACGTTTTGTTCGGGTCGCTGCATCGTAAGTGGCTGTTTTTACATGCCCTGAAGCAATTCGGAGGGTGTCCCCTGGTGCAACTGTTTTCGTCTCAATAGTAGGCTGAATTTCACCATTGGCAATAGCGATTTGTAAGGCAGGATCCCCGAAAAGGGTATATTCCATCATAATGTCGATCTGACCCGTGCCCTCTGTCATCAGCAGTTCGACCTTTGAGTCGAAACTCAAGGGACCGAGTTGTCGGATGTTCCGTTTAAAGAGCATGTCGAAAATGATGCGGTTGAGTGCATCGTTTCCGCTACCATAGGTGAGGCGGGTCGCGCTCAACATGCCGATGATACCGCCCCTCTCTTTGCGTAACAATTTCTCTGCCATACTCGGTTCACCGGGCTTATCGAAATAGCCGTTGTAACAACTCAGGACTAACATGAAAGGAATCTTTGAGGTTTCCTCAACCTGATCAACAGAAGCATTATCAAAGATTGCTTCGTGTGCCCAAACGATTCTCCCCCCGTGTCCGGCATATTGTGCGAGTACAGCACCCTCTCCAAGTGCCTCAATGATTTTATCTTTTGCAACACGTTGTGGCAGGAGTCCAGGATAGTCCGCCGGATGTGCTTCTACTTGGTCGATAACATCTTCAAGGAATACCTCAACGGTCTCGTATCCAAGACGGGTGTGATCTTTCGCAATTTCATCGAGGCTTTTCTTAAAAATAAAATCTCCAGAGTTGCTAACTTCGTCGTCAGCAACAGAAATAATCCTTCTTCGCCAGTCCCCGTTGGGAGGTGTCTGTTCGTAATTGATGATCTTGTCAACGACCGCATCAGCTTGGTTTATGTTCTCAATACTGAGCCTACCTATATAGAAATCGGTGAATTCATCGTGTCCGGAGACGGTTGCATACCAGTGATCTGCCGCGGTCCGTCCGAAGGAATCGGTGCGAATATAATGGGTAGGGATGTATCCAGTCAATTCAGGCGGTTCAGCATGAATGTCTGTGTCAATGCCGCGAAAATCGAAGGTACCATCGCCGAAAAGGACTACGTACGTCGGTGCTGGCGGGGTCCAAGACTGATACGCATGCCTTAGAAACGCCTTAATTGCCTTTGAACTCACACCACCATCACTAAAGGTATTGTAAATATCATCGGTTGTAACAACTTTCGTGCGGTATCCGCCGCCACCAGGAGTCATACGCCACGCCGCCAATCTTTGCGCTGCAGATAGGAAGTTAGGGTGTGTCACAATCAGATAATCAGCACCGTGCACCCCCGTCGCTAAGTCTGTAGGCGCAACGACCTCAATACGATCAGGTTGACGCAACGCCGTATTGGAAACAGCAATAAATTGTGTGCTTCGGGTATCAAGCACTTGGAAAAGTGCATTATAGGAATCGGGGTTAGAAACCCCTCCCACATCTGATTCCACGTTCACACCCTGCATCCGAGCGGTGAGATGCGTACCATCCGTCTCAAAGATATGTATCCCGGGGTCACGGAACGCTTCAATTTTATACTGGAGTTTACGTCCTCCGGGAAGTTGCTTTTGGGAGGTCGTATCGGTAGTGGGTGATCTGAACCATAACTCGTCAGCAACGGCTCGGAAGAGGCGAGTATATTCGACAGAAAAACGGTTGAGGTAGACATGATATGGATATCGGGTAGTATCGTCATCAACGTTGCTGTCAACTCTGGCTAAAGACAACACGTTTTGCTCACCTTTGGTGCTGCCCTTGAGCGTATCCCAAGTGCGCAAGGTACGTCCGATAGTGAGTGTGTCTTGCTGTTCCCACTTGGCAAAGTCAATCCGAACCCCATTAATAGCGACCAAAATTTCATGTGATACCGGTGTGCCGCCCTGCAAATCAACGGAGATACGGGGTGGATCGAAACTTTTTGCGACATCGTAAAGCGGAAATTCGAGACGCATCTCGGCGGCATCGCCTCCATTTTTGATACCATCCCAGTACCAGAAATCTAAGGCATCAAACCAACCGTGCTTGTCACCAGGCGAGACAGTCTCGGTATGGACAAATTCGAGGTTGCTCGTCAGGTGATCCTCTTCAAAATCCACTTTAGAGCGGAAGGTGGGAACCTGTGTTGCTGTTTGGTCTGTGGGGCTAGCGGTAATCTGTGGCACCCGCGTGGGAATCCGTCCACTGCTGTCAACTGTGAACCAATACACATTCCAACGACTATATCGATTTTTAGACTTATGACCCAGGAAAAATATAGCATCGTTCGGATCGAAACTTCCATCCGCCGCACCACTAATGTAGACAGGAACGTCTCTGTTTCCTTGTGTGAGTCGGAGTCTCGCAGGATGCGTACCAATGAGATCTACACCCCAATCGTTTTGCAGAGACGCCGCTGTCACTGCGTAGATACCTGTCCCTTGAATAAACAGCTTATAGCGTGTTCCATTGCCTCCGTTAGGGATAAGCGTTGGTGCGGCAGGATTTCCCCGATTTTGGGGTGCTCGGAAGTGAGCGGCTTGTTCAGCATTGAGGAGTTGATGCGAGAACGCACGCTCAAAAGCTTCTGATTCTGGTACAACGATCCTTTGATCAGGAAAAGTTTGTGAACCGCTCCGTTTCGCTGTCAGCGGTCCTCCCTGTTTTGCATAAGAGAAACGTATGTTCACTGTGAAACGCGAATACAAACGCAGTTGGCGAGTGTTCGGCAGATATTGCACAGGATATAGTGCCACTGCGATAACACGTTGGCTACGAATATAGCCTTCCCGCACGATCCGAGCAAGAGGCTGCCCAGGGTATGAGCGATTTCCGGCAAATGAGCCATTCCCCTTTAAATACGCGCTACCGCTTTCCGACCAGTGCTGTGAAGCTGAGTGTTGTGAATCTTTGTGAGAGGGATCTCCGGATCCCGATTCATATATATCAAAAACAGGAACGGGGACGAGGCGCACACCGGTGCGTGTCTCAGCAGGCGCGGCGGAGACATCAACTGCTTCAATTGTAGCCGCCGCCGGTATACCTAACATGAGGCGAGTGACAGGAACTTTAGGGTTTCCCGGTTCGTCAGTGAAACGGCAGTCAGCGTAATGCACCTCTTGGTAGCGAATATTATCTCGGATTACCTCGGATATAGTCAGTTCCGGCAAGGTAAATTGAAGGGTGATTCCGTCTATTGATGTAGTTTGAGTAATCTCTGCGAAGGAATCGGGGTGTTTTTGCTGGGGTGTTTCCCCGCAAACCCCTCCTACGAAGGTGAGAACTTGGATGCTGAGTATAATACCAAACCTGAATAAAGCGTATACAGGTCTGTACTCCGCCCCTATTCGTTTTGAGAACAGCATTCAGTTTTCAGTTTTCAGTTTTCAGTAGCCTTTGTAACAATAACGGTTATTTTTTACCTTCACATCCTCTTTACTGACTGCTGACAACTAACAACTATTCCTCCGATATCTTGAATACAAAACTTTGTGTTATAGGTGTTATGCAAAGGGAATATCCTTCATTTTTAATTGTTGAATTAGACGAATGTCAAATCTTTTTAAGGAAATTCGCCTCCCAGAATCTTCTTGTCTTTCGGATGCCCAGATCCCAAACCCAGTTGCGACTTCACCGAAAACCGTTGCGTATTGCCCCGCAAGCCCACACGCGGCTTGCACATGGAGCAACCCCCAGATTTAATAGTTTAAAAAACCTTCAAAATAATTTTTCCGAAATTGCGATTCGCTTCCATATACTCATGTGCTTGCTGTGCTTGCGCTAACGGGAAAACCGTATCAATAATAGGTCGGATTTTGCCGCTCTTTAATTCAGGTAGCCAGCGATCCATAAACTGTTGCGTGACAGCGATTTTTTCTTCAATAGATCGAGTCCGCAGGACGGAGCCTATCAGCTGGATCCTGTTGCGCATCACTGTATTGAGATTAATTTCTGTGGCTGAACCGCCGATTAACCCGAGTTGTAAAAGCCTACCCTTTGTTTTAAGCACAGAAAGGTTCCGTTCGAGATAAGGTGCTCCGATAAAGTCTACAACGACATCTACACCTTGTCCATCTGTCAAACGTAGAATCTCGGCAACGAAGTCGTTCTCTTTGTAGTTGATGCCCTCTACTGCACCGAGTGCTTTACAATTTTCAATTTTCTCCGAGGTCCCTGCAGTGATAAAAACTTTGGCACCGGCATGATGCGAAATTTGAATACCAGCAGTGCCAACACCACTCCCACCAGCATGAATCAGGATTGTCTCACCCGCCGATAATCTGCCCTGGGTAAAAATGTTATCACTTGCCGTAAAAAATACTTCAGGCACCGCGGCGGCTTGTTCAAAAGTCCACTCGTCAGGCATCGGCATTGCCATGCGGTAATCAATGACGGCTTGCTCCGCATAACCGCCACCGCCGACGAGTCCAAAAACGCGGTCTCCTTTCGACACACCTTTTACAGCACTACCCATTGCTGAAATAGTGCCAGCGATCTCCAAGCCGAGTACCTCCGAATCACCTGGCGGCGGGGGATATCCACCACGTCGTTGAATCATATCGGCTCGATTTAAGGCAGTCGCATGGACATCCACCAAGACTTGTGTTTCTGTTGGATTTAGCGATGGGACTTCGCCTAATTGCAAGACTTCCGGTCCGCCATCGCCTGTTCTAATAATAGCTTTCAATGTTTTTACCCCGTTTTCTGCTTTTAAATATTACACCTAATTTTATCATATTTAGAAAGGTTACACCAACTTTTAGTGGCAACGGATACCTTGTTCACTCTTTGAAAATTAAATAAGAAGGTTACAACCTTTTAAGTCTACCAACGTCTAAAAGAATTGAGTACCTCAGAAGAACAAAAAACTATACAAGAAGAGGAAGAGAAAATGGGAAAAAGGAATGTGAGAAACCCAAAGAAAACTGCGAATCGCCGATTCAATCCGGTAAAAGCAAAGTTGGAATCCATAAATGAATGTTTTGACCAATTACGGCATGGACTGCCAGCGAATCAAAAAGAATATATCGAAGCGGACAGGATTACACATTCTTATGTTAAAAGCTGTTTCCTTATGATTATCCAACGCGCTGTGGACATCAACAATGTTATTATCGAATTTAGCGGACAAACACCGCCACAGCAAAAGCACCACAGTTTCCGAGCCTTACATCAAAGTAGTGCTATTGATCGAGAAACCATGGATTTTTTCATGAAGGCTTTGGATTGCTACGAGAAGATCGCGAATCCCTACCAAGAACTCGCTCCTTCAGAACTCTATGATACCGCTCTCCAACTTCTGGAGTACGGTGAAGCCTACACCCACCAACTCGAGAATTTCTTCGTGAATCTTTCACCTTCATAAAAATAGGCGCGGTTACTAACCGCGCCTATTCTACTGGATGATTGGGTATAAACCGTATCTATCCGATTTAGTTAAACTCAACAATACCGCCTGTCCCTTTGAGCACCATATCTGGTTTAAGCAGAATCTGCTCTTCGGATTCCAACTTTAACCCAGTTGGATAGAGAACGTAAGCAATTCTGAGCGGGAGATATTTACCTAAATCGGCAAGCCTATCCATACGGCTCTTAAATATTTGCTGTTCGCTCTGCTGGGTCTGATAGGCGTACCAATACTTGAGATACGATCCAATACGATTGTTAAAAATCATCTCACCGGAGTTTGCGTCAATGACCCTGACGCGGGTAAGCCCTCTCGCAGTAAGGCGGGTGCGAATATAGGTGGATGTGCCGGAAATTCCGCCTTGTCTACCCTGTTTCATAAGAAGTTGGTTGTAGTCCTGATCGGTTATCCTCGGTTCTTCCACCCTTCCGATGATAACCATATCAGCACTGAGTTCCTGTCCGAGCTTCGCTGCCAAGGCAGGATCTGCGTAGACCTGCTCCACCGTTAATCCTAACTCTGTGAGTTTATCATCAACCGGTTTAACTTTGTTTGAGATGTCGTAAACCCACTCTGCCTCTTTGAATATCAACTCCAAGCGGGTTGCGAGGTTCACGCCAACTCGTCCAGCTAACTTGCCAACGTCCTCTGCTGCTCCTGCTTTAGCAAAGAATGGAACAATTGCAATGCGTTTTGCATCACTAATCGGGGGTGGGGTATCAATGTCAATGTGACCATCCTCTGGACCACCAATACAGCCCGCCATTGCGATGCAGAGAAGCGATATAAATAGAAGTGTAAAGAAACGTGCCACTGAAGTGCCTCCTATAATTTTCTTTCGGCGTAATTTGAAAGCCGTTGGGGAAGTTGCAAAGTATGCTAAAATTTTGAAGCGCATCGTGACTTTTCAAACCCTTTTGAATGTTACAAGGACTTTAGACACCTCGCGACTTTAGATTTTACTTTACAACCCCCTACATTTCCTAACAACATACCATAAATTACAGAAATAAGTCAAGCATTTATCCAATCGCTAATGCTCGAACTTCTCCAAATTCATGATCGAGTTTGGTCCACGAATCGCCAGAATCTGCGCTACGGTAGAGTTGTCCACTCACGCTGCAAGCGATGAGAAGGTCGTTGAACTGCGGATTGTGAGCAAAACACCAAATTGTACTATTTGCTGTTCTACCGATGTCAGCGCGGTTCCACGTCTGCCCAGCATCACGTGTCGAGAAGATACCGCCCTGATCACCCGGAGGACCGTTCCCGGCACCGATAAAGACCCGACCAGCATCGCCATTGAGGAAAAACGCCGCACGACAATAGGGCCACGGATAGTGTGCCTTGACATTTAGTGGGGTCCACTGTTGTCCCATGTCTGTCGTTACACAGACATCGTTGTTTGTCGCCGCGATGATCGTTTTAGGTGAACCGGGGACTACACAGAGCCCGTGGATGTCAAGGCTACTGAGACCCTCACTGCGCTCAACCCATGTTTCACCGCCATCTCTACTGAGACGCATTCCATCAATCTCAATTCCAGCATAGAGCGTTTCCGAATCTTCCGGATCGACCACGAACGTTGTGACGCGCGGGATAATCGGAACACCTTCACATTCTTGTGCGAGATCGACGTTGAGTTGATTCCAGTTATCACCACCATCAGTGGATTTGAAAAGCGCAGAGGGACACGTACCCGCATAGAGTGTGTTCGGTGTCCTTGGATCAACAGTGATTGCCCAAACTTCCAATTCATCCATAGGACTTGAGAGACGATGCCATGATTCAGCGGCATCGTTTGATCGGAAGATACCTTTTTCAGTCCCGGCATAGAGGATGTCCGAGTTACTTGGATTAACCGCTATGGCACGAACGTCGGCTTCTGGAAAAAGTTCATTACTCGCCCTGCGCCATGTGTCTCCGTTGTCAGTACTGCGCCAGACGCTTTGTCCAATGGTTCCGGCATAGAGTGTAGGTTGCATTTTTTAACTATTGCCTCCTGATCTGCCCTCCATTATATTTCGGGCAGGTTTAACGTTAAAGTTTTAAACCACTTTACTTATCCGCAAGGTAAATTAAAGAACCTGTACCAACAGATATCGAATCAAGCGAAACCTGATATATCATAGACTTCGGTTCTATTTCTGGTTCAAGAAGGAACGAGAATCGATACAGCCGGTTATCCTGTGAATCCTGTGTTATGAGATACATCGGCTGTGCTTCCCGATAGAGCCGTTCCGTCTTGCTGTCAGAGAGTTTTAGTGTCACAGTAGGCGTTAGCCCGACAAGGGGTTCAGCCGATTCAGCGATGATGTCCCAGTAACGCGGATGTACTGGATTCGGAAGCGCAGCGGTAATGAAGGTAATATGCGCGCCGCGGGTTGCACTATATTGGTATGTCGAGTCGTGCGCTTGGAGGTTGATTGACTCCATATGCAAACTGGGGACAAGAAGCACTTCTGTAGCAGTACTCGCCAACACAAGAGAGCCAGCATTACCAGCTGATAATTTTATCTCCTTGATGTCAATGTTACCAGTGTTGTGAAATTCAATTGCATGAACGGCACTACTCGCTGGGGAACTACTTGAGAATCCAAGTGTTAACCCCTCGGCATCTCTAAAGCCGATATAATCCGCAGAAAAATTACTCAACTGTCCCCGTTGCGCGCCGCTTGGATAGGAGTAATGCCAGCGGCGAGGCGTAAGAGAAAGTCTGACAGCCCGATACTCAGATAGATAGTTCGCTAATTTCCATTCGATGAAGATGTCGGAAATTGTCTGGGTTACCCCTCGAGATGCGAGAGCATCTGAGATACCAGTGAGCGATGTACCACGATTTTGGACAATTTCGATCAGCGTTCCAATACCTCCGTACTGCTCGTGAAGATAAAGCATCCACAAGAAGGCAGCGCCGTAGTGTGGTAACGAATCCGCATTTCCGTCCGGCCACGTTACAAGCGAGACAGATGGCATCCTTTCAAATGCCGCTATATGTTCTTGCAAAGAATAACCGCAGAGAAATGCGGCATACGTTGCACATCCCTCATCAACCCAGGTTACTTCCCTCGAATCATGGCGCCAATTGAGGAGATGTTGAAATTCATGTGCAATAACACTGTGTGCTCTTTCGCTGTTCGGATTGAGAGGTTGCGTATCAATATATAACATCTCCGCTTCGTTACTACGAATCGGAAACCCCCGGAAACCTGGATTTCGAAGTAAACCCCGTTGCTGGTCCGCCGGATTGAAAAAACCTGCTGTGTAACGATCTGCGCCGCGAGCATCTTGAATATTGAGTAGAAGTAAGATAACCCTGCCGTTTTCATCAATATCCGGTGGGGCTCCGAAAAACTTCGTCAATGTCGGATAAATCCCTTGTTGTGGATTCGCTGGCGTGGTAGCGTCAAAAGCGCGGATCATCGTCTGCACGGTTCTGGCGGTAACCCGTGTGTTCCACTCAGCCTCTTCCACAAAAACATAACAGAAACTACCTACACCACGTAGAACGGCGGAGACAGTGTACTGTTGCATACTCCTGAAATCAGGGGCGAAGAAGGTTCGTTCTGTGCCAATTGGCAAAGCAGGAGCAGCAGGCAAGGCAGGAGCAGTTCGGTTTCCCGGTGGAAAAAGTTGCTGTGGAACGTCTGTAGCATCAATTGCAAACTTTGGATTTGACAGATGTGGTGTCCCGCAGAGATATGCTGAACTGCTGTAGGGATACCCCAAAAGCAATAATACCAAGATGACAAGATATGGGCGCGACAAACGACTCGGATGGAGGCTAAGTTGAGCTGCTCGCTTGCGTATTAAACGTATCATTTTTCTAACTATGGGAATCTGGGCAATGTAATGGAGTAACGCCCAAGAGTAATAAATTAAAAAATAGTTTAAAAATCGGATTTAACAGCATCAAGTCTCTGGCGCAGTTCAGCGTTGTTTGGCTCAAGTAGAGCTGCTTGCTCCAAAGTTTGCAGTGCCTTCTGCTTCAAGCCTTTCCCAAGATAAGCCTCGGCGAGATGCAAGAGAATTTCAGGTGTATTGGGCAGATAGTGGAGAGCCTGCTCCAAATTTTCTATTGCCGCATCAAGTTTTCCCTGTTTAAAGTAGATGAGCCCCAAACTATCAAGATATGCCCCAGATTTCGGTACGCTTTTGAGCGCACGACGAACCAGAGCTGCGGCTTCATCTAAATTAATGCCCTGCTCTGCATAGAGGTATCCTAATGCGTTGTATGCGTCCGGCAATTCTTCTTCAGCAGATAACTCAATTGCCCTGCGGAGATAAGTTTCTGCGCGTTTCACATCGTCTTGCATCTGATACGCCATTCCTATACCAGAAAGGGCGGGGACATATTTATCATCAACTGCCAGAATCCTTGTGAAAGTTCGTACAGCTTTCCGGGGTACGTTGAATTTGAGGTAAATTTGTCCGAGGGTATAGCGTGCTTCTTGGATCTGTTTAGTTAATTCAGCGCGTTCTCTATTTCTGGTACGCCAACCGGTTTGGATCCGCTTTGCCCGTTCCTCCAGCAAATTGATTACACGCGTGATATGGAATTCAGATCGCTCAAAATCATCTTGTGCCTGATACGCGAGACTAATACCGTGATGTGCTTCAATTTCAACTTCACTGACATTACTCGGGGTACGTCCCGTTACATTGTTAGTCTCCGCCTGTTCTTCAAGCGGCGACAAAACGAAGAGAAAAGTTTTTATAGCTGCAGGATAATCGCCGGTTTGCAGGTAAAGTTGTCCCAGGTGGTTCCGGGCACTGTTCTGTTCAGGTCGAATAGTGACGACTCTCTCATAGGACTGCAAAGCCTCATCAAGCCGATTTTGGGCGACATAGAGTTCAGCAAGTTCCCTATGATGTCGGTCATCGTAAGGTATAATGCGTGTAAGTGCCTTGAAGGACGTAATTGCAAGTTCAATTTCGCCGAGATCACGTGCCATACTGCCAAGGTAGAAGTAAGCCCTATCGTGGTCAGGATCTAACTCAACCACACGGTTTAAAGTATTAAACATTTTCTTTTGTAGGGTATCAGGTATTTTGCCATTCCTACTCCGTTCCAGATAATAAATGAATCGGTTTGTCACTATTTGAGCGAGGACCCATGTCGCTTTTACATTCTCAGGATTAAGTTTAATGGCTATCTCGGCATCCTCTTCGGCACCCGCAGGATCCTGCAATTTAGGAAATCGAAGGGACGCTCGCTCGGCATAAATAAAACTGATCTCGCGCGCAGATAGAAGTCCCTTTTTAACGATCGCGGAGGTGTTATCAATTTCCTCGATTAAGGCATCATAGAGGGCTTTGCTTTTTGGGATGCCTCGCTCTCCTGTTCTATTTCTGTGATATACTGCCCACATGAGTTGCGTATAGAGTTCTGCTACGTGGGTCATGTCAGCGTTTAATCCTGTATCAGCATCGCGGAGTGCCACTAACTCAGGTGTTTCACCCCCGGTTTGCGCTCGCAAATTGGAACTCAAAGGGAGACATACCGCGATTAGCACAAGGATCAAGAGCACTTTAAAATGTTTCATTGCTTATTAGCCGTCGGTTTTCGGCTGCTGACCGCTATTCTTCCGACAACTACTCCTTAGGAATCTGATCCTTCCTCAAGCAGGGAGGATGAGAGTTCGATCTTGGCTGCATCAACAAGCTTTTCGTCTGCTTGGAGTGCCATTATTCGTACACCTTGGGTGTTCCGCCCGATACGCCGAATGTCACCGACTGCTGTTCGAGTGACATATCCATTTGAACTAATAAGAACAAGTTCATCAACATTGGCGACACGTTTGGCAGCGACAACTGCCCCGTTTCGGGTAGATTTCCCGATGGCGATAATACCTTTTCCACCACGTTTCTGCGAGCGATAAGCAGAGACAGCCGTCCGCTTACCGTATCCATTTTCTGTGACAATTAACAGCGTATCACTTCCTTTTTTAGAAGAACGTGTCGCTTCTGCTTCCGATGATTCACTGTTAACGATAGCCATTTGTGCGACGAAGTCATCGTCACCCAAGGTTATTCCACGCATGCCTCGTGTACTGCGCCCGAGAGGTCTGACATCTTTCTCGCTGAAGCGTATAGCAACACCCTTGTGGGTAACAAGGATGACATCGGAATCGCCGTCAGTTACCTGTGCACCGATAAGTTTATCGCCATCATCAAGGTTAACAGCAATAATACCACTTGATAGCGTGTTTTCAAAACTGGAAAGTTTTGTCTTTTTGACAATGCCTTGTTGCGTCGCCATGAAAACAAATTCATTCACCAGAACCTCGCCGGCATCCGCTTCCGCAATCTCATTGGTTTCCGTAACTTCATCGACATCCGTCTCTTCAATTTCCTCGGTTTCTTGATTGGCGGCTTTTGGACGGACCGTAACATAGGCTGTTATATTTTCGCCTTGCGATAAACGAAGCAGATTCACTACAGCGCGTCCAGCCGACTGACGACTGGCTTCAGGAATTTGATGGACTTTCAGTGTATAACATTTTCCCAAATCTGTAAAGAACAGAATGCTCTGATGGGCAGTAGCGACAAAGATGTGTTCCAGAAAATCGCCATCCTTTGCCGCAGCCCCCCTGATTCCGACCCCACCGCGATGCTGTTTCCTATAGGTGTCCATAGGTAATCGCTTGATATAGCCGGAATGCGATAGCGTGACGACCATCTCCTCGTCGGCAATCAAATCTTCGACCTCAAATTCTTTGACCTCACCCGTGATTTCGGTGCGGCGTTCATCACCATATTTTTCTTTCAGGGTTTCGAGCTCCGTTCGAACAATATCCGTTATCAACGTTTCATTGGCAAGAATCGCTCGAAATTCAGCAATCTGATCAAGTAACTCCGTATACTCATCATGAATTCGCTGACGTTCCAGTCCTGTCAACTGTCGGAGCGTCATAGTGAGGATTTCCCTCGCTTGTTGCTCAGTGAGTTGATAAGTGTCTTGGAGTTCCCGTTCCGCCACTTGCGGTGATTCTGCCGTTTGAACGAGTTCGATAATCGCTTCGAGATTTTGTAGTGCTAACAGGTATCCTTCTAAAATGTGATTTCTACGCTCAGCGCGTGCGAGTTCAAATTCTGTCCGCCGCCGAATCACATCTCTCCGATGTTCAAGATAGTGGTGAACGATCTCCTCAAGCGTTAAAATCTTCGGAAGTCCCTCTACGAGGCAGAGAAGACTCGCGCTGAAATTCACCTGCATTTGTGTGTGCTTATACAGTTGGTTCAGGATAACTTGCGCAATTTCGCCGCGTTTGAGGGGTATGACAATGCGAATTTCTTTGTCTGACTCATCTCGAATGTCGTTGATTCCAGTAATAGTTTTACTGACAACCAGTTGATACATCCGCTCTAATAACTGGTTTTTCTTTACTTGATATGGAATTTCCGTTATAACGATCTGTTCCCGTTCCGACCCGCGTATGGAAACTCTCTCTATGACCGCTTTGGCCCGGATGGTGATGCTTCCCCTACCGGTGGTATACATCTGCTCAATACCACTGGTGCCGACAATAATACCTGCAGTAGGAAAGTCCGGTCCTGGGATGTGTTCCATGAGAACTTCTGAGGTAGCATCTGGATCCGAGAGCTTATGAAGTAGTGCATCAACAACCTCGGTGAGGTTGTGCGGCGGTATACGGGTAAGATAACCAACACCTATACCTGTTGTGCCATTGATCAGCAGATTCGGTAGTAGCCCTGGAAGGACTACCGGTTCTTCAAGAGAGTCTTTGTAATTGGGCTGGAAATCAACCACCTGCTTTTCAATGTCAACGAGCATCTCGTTGGCAATGAGTGCGAGGCGACATTCCGTATAGCGCATCGCACCCGGCGGGTCATCATCAATACTCCCAAAGTTTCCCTGTCCGTCCACTAATGGATAGCGCGTGCTAAACGGTTGTGCCAATCCAACGAGGGTGCCGTAAATCGGACCGTCACCGTGCGGATGATAGTTCTTCATCACCTCCCCAACAACAGCAGCGCATTTGTCGTAAGGTCGATTGGCAGTGAGATTTATCTGTCCCATCGCGTAGATAATCCGACGGGTACTCGGTTTGAGACCATCACGAACATCAGGTATTGCTCGGTTGGTGTTGACACTCATCGCGTAGGTGAGATACGATGTCGTCAGTTCATTTTCTATGTTGCGTTCTTGGATGTTTTCCATTCTTTTAACTTTCCCTGCGGTTCGGTGAGGTAGGTTTGGATGTTGAAGTGCCTTTCTGTATATCTGAAGAAATGCCCCAGCAAAAACCCCTTCATTACATTACGGGCTACGGTTTTCGTACTATAACCCAAGTTGCCACTTTTCTATTCACATAGCACCCCTCTGGGGTGCGACTTCTCGAATGACCGATTTTCTATAGACATAACACCCCTCTGGGGTGTAAAGAGAAGTTTTCACTTGAAAAATCTGTATTCAAACGTTCAAGACCTATTAGGTAGCAACTTGGGTTATTATATAGGATTTAGTAGCCTGCAACAACGGCGCAGGCGGGTTTGAGAAACGCATGCAAAAATTCTAACGCACGCAATTTCTCCGCAAGGCATAATTATAAAAATTTAGGCACCGTATAAATCAAGATTTACCTGAGTTCCATAACGCTCTATGAATTCGCGTCGAGGTTCAACGGTATCCCCCATGAGTAGTGTAAAGATACGGTCAGCTTCGACAGCATCTTCAAGCGTCACTCTGAGGAGACTCCGCTCGTCCTGACGCATAGTTGTATCACGTAACTGCTCAGCATTCATTTCTGCTAAACCTTTATATCGGGTAATAGTAAGTCCACGGTGTTCTATCTCGAAGAGATGTCGAACAAGCGAAAAAATATCACCTGCCTGATAAGTCTCTCCATTTTCCGACTGAACGCTAAACAATTTTTGGCTCTCTAATGCTTCTGAATCATTTGTCGCTTCCAAGGCGCGGAAATCCGTGTCTTGGATGTCAAACTCAGCAAGTTTCTCCAGTTCACGCCGAAGTTCGTGATGCCATGTCCGTGGGGTGTGATCCCCGACATTCGTCCTGCTGACCTTCTCATCGATTGCACCGTGCCCAGCATCCCCAAAAAGCGTCGTTTGTGGATTGGTGGAAACGGCGTTTTCAGAAGTTTCTTGTCCTGCAGGGAGAGGATCGTCCACGTGAATAGGCGACACATTAAGCATTTCAAGGAGCCTGTCTACATTGTCGGATGTATCCGCTGTTGGATTTTCACTTCCCAAACTTGAAAGTGGTATATTGCTTCGTTTGATTTGATCGAGGAGACTTTGAATCTTGCGAACAGAACTGGCGATATCTCGATACTCTGATGCCGTGTAAGGCGTGCCCCTCCGAGAGTTTGTTATCTGAACAGTGTCAAGTGCCAAGGTGAGGAGATAATCTTCCATTTCCTCGTCATCTTGCAAGTATTGTGAACTCCTACCTTTTCTGACTTGATAAAGCGGCGGTTGGGCGATATAGAGGTGTCCAGCCGCGATGAGTTCAGGCATCTGCCGGAAAAAGAAAGTTAAAAGCAGCGTCCGAATGTGAGCACCATCAACATCGGCATCCGCCATAATGATAATTTTGGCGTAACGGAGCTTTTCGAGAGTGAATTCTTCAGCACCGATCCCTGTTCCTAACGCCGTGACAATATCAATGACTTGGGCATTTTTGAGAATCTTGTCAAGTCTTGATTTGTCTACGTTGATGCCTTTGCCTTTAAGGGGAAGGACGGCTTGGTTTTGCCGATCCCTTCCTTGTTTGGCGGTACCGCCGGCAGAGTCTCCTTCCACGAGGAAGAGTTCAGTTAAGGCGGAGTTACGCTCAGAACAGTCGGCAAGTTTTCCGGGCATAGAAGCGGAGTCAAGGACACTTTTGCGGCGAATCACTTCACGTGCACTGCGGGCGGCTTCGCGAGCTTGAGCGGCTTGGATTGCCTTTTGGATGATGCGCTTGGAAACAGACGGATTTTCTTCCAGAAGTATTTTGAGCCGGGAGCCAACAAAACTCTGGACGATTCCTTCGACCTCTGTATTTCCGAGTTTCGACTTTGTCTGTCCCTCAAATTGTGGATCCGGGACCTTGACGCTGATGACCGCAGTCATTCCCTCACGGATGTCATCGCCGGTGAGATTTACCTTGACGCTTCGCAGGAGGTCGTTGGCGGTAGCATACGTTTTGAAGGCACGGGTGAGAGCACTCTTAAAACCACTCTCGTGAAACCCACCTTCAGCGGTACGGATGTTGTTGGCGTAAGAACTAATGTTTTCTGTGTAGGTGGTATTGAACTGGAAAGCGATTTCTACTGCGATCTCCGACTCAATACCCTCTATGTAAATCGGTTCGGAATGCAAGACTTCTTTGTTTTGATTATGGTAGGTAACGAAAGAAGCAATTCCGCCATCGTATTGAAAAGTGATCGGTTCCGAATTTTCTTCATCGCGAACGTCGTGAAATTGGATGCGTACGCCTTTGTTAAGGAAGGCGAGTTCTCTAAGCCGATCCCGAAGGATGTCGTGTGAAAAGTCGAGTGTGTCAAATATTTCGGAATCAGGCATAAATGTGGTTTGGGTGCCTGTTTTTCTGCTTTTACCCGTTTTCTCTACAGATGTCTGTGGGATACCACGGGCGTAGTGTTGTTCGTAGATGGTGCCGTCTTGATAGACTTGAACGTGGAGCCATTCAGAGAGGGCATTCACACAAGAGGCACCAACACCGTGCAAGCCACCAGCGGTCTGGTAGCCGACCTGTTCCCGACCATCAAATTTACCGCCAGCGTGCAGTGTCGTCATAACGACTTCGAGGGCAGAGACTCCTGTTGCGTGAGTATCGACAGGAATGCCTCGCCCATCATCAGTGACGGTTACACTGCCATCGCGATGGAGCTTAACTTCGACTTGTGTCCCGTAACCGGCACCGATTTCGTCTATGGAGTTGTCAACCAATTCTGTGACAAGATGGTGTAATCCAGCGGGACCAGTGCTGCCGATGTACATGCTTGGACGTTTTCTGACAGCTTCAAGTCCTTCAAGAATTTGTATATCGCTCGCTGTATATGTTCGGGCTTTTTTTGACATTTTTAATTATGGCACCTCGCTTAAGTTACCGTTGTGTAGGACTTAAACACATCTCACAAATCTGGTAAAATGTATTAGAATCTATACAAATCTAACAGAGTTAGTTGTTGACTGTTGCCTGACTTCCTGCTTCTACGTCCACTGCCTCTCAACGAGGTCTTACACGGACTCCACAGGCGTTTCGCGTCTTCTCGCAACTCGTGGCGACGATTAAGGTCAAATAGGACATAGATTGATAGCAGCATTTAGGTCTCGGTCACATTCAAAGCCACATGCGGAGCAGTGATATGTGCGATCCGAGAGCGTTAAATCTACTTTCTTATGTCCACAGTTGCTACAAGTCTTTGAACTGGCGAAGAATTGCGGTGCCTCTGTTATGGAGATACCGCGACGGGCTGCTTTGTATTTGAGTTTCGTCAGAAATCCACCCAGAGCAGAGTCGGAGAGTGCTTTGGCAAGTTTACGGTTTTTGAGCATATTGGTAACCTTTGTTGTTTTTCTTCGTTGGCGATATTCTCTATTTCTTCTGCCATTTTCTTCGACTTCTGAGGTAGTTCATGCCCCTGCCTAAGTTTTTTATGATTTCAGTTTGCCACCCAAGTGTACCTCCTTAGCAAGTACGTTACTTAACGTAATTAATAATAGCACGTTACTTAACGGAATTAAGAGGAACATTAGCAGGGACGCTAACGATTGCATTTCCTCTCATGGTGGTAAAGGTATTATATCACTTTACGATGCTTTTTGTCAAGGGAAAAATGAACTTTTTCGCACAAGACACGCGGGGCGAAATCCAAGCCTAAATCATTGGAATTGTCAAGGCTTATCCTTGCTTTGTGTGGTGAATAATTGCCACAAAGATTTCTTTAGTTCTGCGTCCGGTACGCTTGCGAGAGCCTGTTCAATTTTTTCTAACTGTTCAGGTGTAACTGGGTGGGTGTTACCAAGGATGGAGTCTTCTTTTGGCGTTTTTGGACTTGAGGACTGGTCTTCAGTTTTATGGAGTTCTGCTTTTATTTCTACCCGAAGGTCGGTGAGAACGGGTTTCCCTAATTCGGTGTTTAGGGCAGTTAATATCTTAGGTTTTTCAAACGATAGGGCATTTTTATAAGCAGGGTATTCTGTGTATATCTTCAGGATGCCATTTGACAAAGATACGGGTACCGTTTTTCTACCGAGTGCCGACCCACGGAGTGTGCCAAAGAGTGTCTGAAGAAGTTCCGGCCAGAGAGCAAAGACTTTTTGTTCAAGCATCTTGGACTCAAGGTCATGTGTTCGGATGAGTTCAGTGAGAAGGTGGCGTAGATTATGGGTTTTGTCCATTTTTTCAACTATAGCCTTGCCTTTAGACACTGGGTGCTATCACCTGGGCATCCTCTACTGTTAGGACGTTTGGGTGCTTGAGATGCTGCACGAGGGGTTCAGCACGAGTCGCAGTGATGAAGGTTTGCGCACTCAGATTTTGGAGGACGTTTAATAAGTACTTTGTTCGCTTGTAATCTAATTCTGAGGTGACATCGTCCAGAAGGACGATTGGATCCTGCCCCGTCACAGCCCGGATTAACTCTAACTCTGCCAGTTTAAGTGCTAACGCTATTGTCCGTTGCTGACCCTGAGACCCGTAGGCTCGCGCTCCCTCTCGGAATGTTTCAATTTCGGGTTTGACGACGTAGTTCGCCTCCTCTTTCTCATCTTTCTCAGCGTCCGTGGCTTCAGGACAGTTTTCGTTTTCGGGATCGAAATTGGATGTTCCAAGCGTGTTCTCCAGTTCGATGAGAAAGTCGTCGCGATGCGGTCCGACGAGCGTTGTGCCTCTCTGTAAATCTGCCCCGCGCGATGCATTTAAGGTTGTGTCGAATTGCGCTGCTATCTCGACTTCAGTTTTGGTATCAAGAAAACCAATCTCTGACGCGTCTGTTGGATTTTCGGTATCTGCATCCCCTGCTGTATTATGTGTATTATGCATTGACATATTGTTCCGCATTGTTGCGGGACAATATGTCAATGCGAGGCTTTCTTTGCCACCCGTAAGTTTTTGGTGATTTTGCATAGCGTAGACTTTTAATTCGTGAAAAATCTCTAACCGCTTTATGATAACTGCAGTACCGTGTGCAACTAAAAGTTTGTCCCAGACATCTAACTGTACCGCATCTGCTAAGGTCGTACGAATTTGTTTAAGAAGTTCGTTCCGTTGCCTGAGAATCAGTTTATATTCCTGCAAATTTCTTAAATAGATGCTGTCGATTTGTGAAATGAGCAGGTCCAAAAACCTCCGGCGCTCCGCGGGTCCACCCTTCACCAATACCAGTGATTCCGGTGAGAAGAGTACGGCGTTAAACTGCCCAATCCATTCAGAGCGTTTCGTTTGAAGGATCCCATTTTTTTTCAGTTTAAACTGTCCACGCGCGCGCTTCGTTGCCTCCAACGACACCACATCGTCACTACCGTTTCCCAACGTTCCTCTCAGATAAAACCCTGCTTCGTTGTGCCGAATAAGTTCGCCATCGCGAGTGGCTCGGTGTGATTCGGCAGTACAAAGGAAATAGATTGCCTCAAGTAAACTGGTTTTCCCTTGGGCGTTCCCACCAATAATTAGGTTGACAGGCTTGGAAAAACTGATTTCGCAATCAATATAGTTGCGGAAGTTGCGGAGAACAATATTGTTTAGCAACATTTGTTTTATATTCGGCTATCAACAAGTAAGTAAATCGT
Source organism: Candidatus Poribacteria bacterium (assembly GCA_012271015.1). Lineage (GTDB taxonomy): Bacteria > Poribacteria > WGA-4E > WGA-4E > WGA-3G > WGA-3G. The sequence goes on from JAAXHD010000363.1 coordinate 32,661, forward strand.
CGTTTGTGAAGTTAGGAAGCCGTGCCTGTTGAGAGAAAGGAAATGTGCGCGTATTGTTGATTGAAATATTTATCTATTTGTGTTAACCCGTTTAACTTTTGATCCCTGATCGAAATTTTTTCTTCCTGCTTAACCGTCTTTTCTTTTCTTCGCGTTTCCCGAGTTATCCACAATTCTAATATTAGTACTAATTACGATATATATATTTAATTCTGTAGTAGTAGTAGTAGGGGCTGTGGATAAGTGGATAACTCGCTTAAACCCTTATGTCCATTGACTTTATCCTGTGGATAACCTGTGGATAACTTTTTAACTTATCCACAGGTTATCCACATTTTTTTTAAACTTCTGACTTATCCACAATTTATCCACAAATACTAACAGAGTTATCCACAGGTTATCCACAGGTTATCCACAGATTTAAAGGGCTTCATAAAGAGGAAAAAGGGATGATTTCGCATTGAAAAGTGGAAACTGGGGACGATATACCTTTCGGAATTAAGTTAACGGAATTGATTGATTAGTAGGAGAATCATTCGTTTCTCTTCGCCATCTTCCTCAATAATTTTTTCTATCTGTCTACAGGCATGGATGACAGTGGTATGATCTCCCCTGTTAAATGCTTGGGCGATATCTGAATATGACATTGCTGTGAGTTCTCTGCACATGTACATAGCGATCTGACGCGGTTGCACCAGTGCCTTTGTCCGTTTCTGAGATACGAGATCCTCTGTTTCGATTCCAAAGTAATCGGCGACAACTGTTTGTATGGCTCTCGACGTGGCGGTTTTTCGATGTCGAATGGGTGCAGGGGGCCCGATATCACTCAGGACCTGCCGGGCGAAGTCTAAGGTCAAATCTTCTTTGAGTATTGTCGATTGCGCAATTAACCGCACGAGGGTTCCTTCGAGTTCTCGGATATTAGTTCTAACTACTTCAGCGATGTAACTGAGTACATCATCGGGGAGGTTGTCTAACCCTTGGTCTCGGCATTTCTGCCGGAGAATAGCGATGCGTATTTCGTATTGTGGCATGCTAATTTCGGCTACCATGCCCGATTGGAACCGAGATTGGAGGCGTTCTTCAAGGTTTACGAGGTTGTCTGGTGTCCGGTCACTGCTCATGACTATCTGGTTTTGATTCATGTGCAGGGCGTTGAAGGTATTAAA
>JAAXHD010000363.1:33843-35094 GCA_012271015.1 Candidatus Poribacteria bacterium
GCAGTTCGGTATTTTGTCCGGAATCCTTGCGCCGATCCGCGGTTGACGATAGACTCGACGTACTCATTCATGAAGGTTTCTGATGTGACGTAGAGGACTTTCTTATCGGGTTGGTTTGCTAAAAGTCGATTACCGATGGCATGTAGCAGATGGGTTTTTCCCAACCCTACACCACCATATATAAAGAGCGGATTATAGTCACGTCCGGGGTTTTCTGAAATCGCTAAGGCTGTTGCGTGACAAATCATATTGCTGGAACCGACGATGAATCTATCGAACCGATAGTTAGGGTTCAACCCCGTCTCATTCTGTATAGAGAGCACAGGTGCATGAGTGTCCGATGCTCGCCCTGAGTCCGGTAATTGGTTAAAATCCCCTTCGTTCTGCGCTTCTCTCAAGTCTTCATCGCCTTCGGAGATGGGTTCGTCTACGGTAAGAATTAGGGCACATTGTGCCCCGATGAGTGTCGCTAACACCCGTTGGATATCAGCACGAAAACGCTCCTCAATCCTTGCACGCGTATACGCCGATGGGACGGCTATATTCAGGGCTTCTGCTGTAAGTGAAAGCGGGACGGCTTGGTGAAGGTAGACATCCTGCCTTGCTGTATCGCTGAGTTTTTCTAATATTTCCAGCCAGATTTCATTTGGGGTGTGCCGCATGAGCATATTTCCTGTAAGAAATTATGATAAAGTCATAAATACCACTTTTATGAATTATAAGAAATATCATATCATTAATATTGCAGAAATGTCAACATTTTTTGTAGAAAACTTTCTGTAGTTTTACAATTTATGTTGCAACTCCTGCTGACAAAATATTCTGGACTGAAATCGAAATTTTATCAAGTCGATTTTTTTATGCAGTACAGAAGATAGCAAAAAATTTGACAAACATCCGTAAATGAGGTATCATTTTAAAGCCAAGTATAACAGCATTCTGGTAAACACATTTTTTAATTAGCCTCTACAGAAATTTCANNGAGGCGCATAGTTAGGAAAAGGATAAATTAAAATATGAAGCGCACGTATCAACCGCATCGTCGGAAACGGAAAAATAAACTGGGCTTCCGTAAACGGATGTCCACGCGGCATGGAAGGCAGACGCTTGCTCGCCGCCGTGCCAAGGGACGGAAAGTCCTGAGTGCCTAAAAACGGTCATGGGTATTTCTGCGGATTCTTCTCTAAAAGTAAAAACCAAACGGCGTAGCCTGCAACATCGGCGCAGGCGGGTCTACGGGAAGTACGTCAT
>JAAXHD010000363.1:35140-36466 GCA_012271015.1 Candidatus Poribacteria bacterium
AACGGATGCCCGAAAGCGAGACCTTTCGCCGACCTTATTGGATTTCGGACCTGTCCGCTTTAAAATCGCCCGCCATTTTGGGTTCTGCTACGGTGTTGAAAATGCCATTGAAATTGCCTATCAGGCGTTAGCAGAAAACCCGGACAAACGTATCTATCTACTCTCCGAAATTATCCACAACCCGCACGTCAACGAAAACCTGAAACACCGAGGTGTCCGGTTCCTCATGGATACCGCCGGGACACCCCTCCTTCCCTTCGATATTTTAGTGCCTGACGATGTTGTCATCGTTCCCGCCTTCGGGACAACCCTTGAGATAGAACAGGCTCTCAAAGCGCGCGGTGTTACCCTCACATCCTATAACACGACGTGTCCCTTCGTTGAAAAAGTTTGGCGGCGGAGTGAGGAGATCGGCAAGCAGGATTACACCGTCGTAATTCACGGGAAACGCTACCATGAAGAAACCCGGGCGACATTTTCCCATGCACAAGCAGGCGCGCCTGTCGTCGTCGTTCGGGATCTTTCGGAAGCACAAGCTTTAGCCAAGGTGATAGCAGGTGAAGAAGATGCCACGTTCTTCTTTGAAAAGTTTGCAGACCGATTCTCTCCCGGCTTTGATCCGACTGTCCACCTCAGGCGTATCGGTGTTGTCAACCAGACAACAATGCTCGCCACCGAAACACAAGCAATTGCCGATTTACTGCGAGAGGCGATCAGGACGACCTACGGAGAGTCTGAAGACGCTGATATAGGGGGGGCACATTTCGCAGATACAAGAGACACGCTCTGTTATGCCACGAAGGAGAACCAAGACGCAACGCTCGCACTCATTGCGGATGGTGGGGACATTGCAGTTGTCGTCGGGGGCTATAATTCGTCTAATACAAGCCATCTTGTGGAGCTGTGTCAACAACGTCTCCCTACCTATTTCATTCGAGACGCAGACGAGCTTCTGAGTCCTAAAGAGATTCGACACCTTGCGTTGGAAACAAAACAGGTGAAGACTACGAAGGATTGGCTTTTTCCAAAAAGCCGTCAGCAAAATAGCCATCAGCAGTCCGCAATCGGCAGTCAGTTAAGAGAGAGTTTGGTTAAATCAGATTCCTCTTTACCGAAAGCCATTCCTACTGATATTGTGTTGACTGCTGGAGCTTCCTGCCCGGATGTGTTGCTAGACGAGGTATTACAGAAAATTGTCGGATGGTTTCCAAATACCCGCCCCGTAGAGGAAGTCCTAGAGGGTTACCAAAGTGAATATTAACATCGCTGAAGCAATTTTTCCCGCGTCTCATATCCGTGGTGGGTGCCAAAGGATTGTGTACTACT
>JAAXHD010000325.1:0-167 GCA_012271015.1 Candidatus Poribacteria bacterium
TATGCCACCAAAAGTGTCATGCTGCAGATTGAAAGTTTAGAAAAGTCCTATTGTTGTCCGATGAAATCCAACCGGCAAGTTGATGATGCTAACGCCACCCATCCTTACCAACGCATAGATTCTTTAGTATGGAGTGCCTCAGAACTTCAAACCGGTAAACGTATTAA
>JAAXHD010000325.1:312-27468 GCA_012271015.1 Candidatus Poribacteria bacterium
AACAGCGTGTGCTTGGCGTTGGAAGATTGAACAACTTCATCGTGAAACCAAACAGTTAACAGGTCTTGAAAAATGTCAGTGTCGCTTAGCACGGATCGTTCGTAATCACATCGCGTGTGCCTTTCTCGTTTGGGTTCGCCTGATGCGTCAAGCGCAAGAAACCGGTCAAACACTCTATGAAGCTAAATATGGAATCCTTGCTGAATACCTGCGTCAGGAACTTAAAACTCCCGCCATAAAAATGGATTTTGCGTAAGTCCTGACCCAGACAAAATTTGACTTTTGCTCTGATATGTGTTAAAATATCATAAGGTAAATTAACAACAATTATGAGATCAAAGAATAAAAGGAGACACCGAATTTTGGCGTAGCCTGAAGCCAAAACTTGCCGTGAAAAGCGACATGGTTGAATTTTATGACACAACACTCAGGGATGGCAGCCAAGCAGAAGGCGTAGCGTTTTCTGTTGAAGATAAACTTATCATCATAGAGGTACTGGATAAGTTAGGCATCCGCTATATCGAGGGGGGTTATCCTGGTTCCAATCCGAAGGATATAGAATTTTTCAAGCGTGCAAAAGGTCTGACCCTGGAAACCGCAACGATCGTACCCTTTGGTAGCACGCGCTATCCTACCTATACTGCTGATACTGATCCAAATTTAACCGCTTTGTTGGATACTGGTGCGAGGATTGTTACAATTTTTGGGAAGAGTTGGCGGCTCCATGCCACTGATGTCCTGCGCGTCACAGCAGAAGAGAACCTGGAATTAATTGAGAGTTCTGTCCATTATCTCGTGGAAAATGGTCGCGAGGTCATCTACGATGCTGAACATTTCTTTGATGGCTACGCTGACGATGCTGAATATGCAATGGAAACGCTACGAGCCGCTGCCGCTGGCGGCGCGAGTTGCCTTATCCTCTGTGATACGAATGGCGGCAGATTACCCTTAGAAATTCAGGAAGGTGTCAGAGTCGTTCTTTCCGATCTATCACTGCCTGTCGGTATCCACACCCACAACGACGCAGGAATGGGTGCCGCAAACTCAGTGCTCGCCGTACAAGCCGGCGCAACCCACGTACAAGGCACTTTCAACGGCTACGGTGAACGGTGCGGAAACGCGAACCTTGCCGCTATCATTCCCACAATTCAGCTCAAACTCGGAATAAAGTGCCTCAGTGCTACGCAATTGCAAGCGATAACAAGCGTGTCCCGACTCATCAGTGAATTGGCGAACCTTCCGCATGATGAACGTCAACCCTACGTTGGACGTTCCGCCTTTGCGCATAAAGGAGGTTTACATACCGATGCCATCCGTAAGAACCGCCTTACCTATGAGCATATCATACCAGAGACAGTCGGTAATACGCAACGGATTCTCGTTTCCGACCAAGCAGGACGCGGCACTATCATGAAAAAAATCGAAAAGGAGTATCCCGATTACGACAAGGATTCGCCGCAGGTGTTGGAACTCTTCAAACGCCTCAAAGAAGCGGAACAGGATGGCTACCAATACGAAGCCGCCGAAGCATCGTTTGAGCTTTTGACGCATAAGGTATTTAACGGATCCGAATCCTTCTTTGATCCTGTCGGTTTCCGCGTGATTATCGAACAGTTCAGTGACTTCGCTATGCGTTCTGAAGCAACTATAAAGGTTACAACCCCAGACGGCCTTACCGCACACACCGCCGCTGATGGAGATGGACCCGTCAATGCGCTTGATACCGCGCTCCGAAAAGCACTTGAGCAGTTCTACCCCGCCCTGCAGACAGTTCGACTCATAGATTACAAAGTGCGGGTGTTGGATACGAAAGCAGGTACCGGTTCAAAAGTTCGGGTGTTAATTGAAGCAGGTGATGGTGAAAGGGTTTGGAGTACCGTCGGTGTTTCAGAGAATATTATCTCCGCAAGTTGTGAGGCACTCATAGATAGTTTTGAGTATAAGCTCTATATAGACAAAGCCCTCGTCGCTTCCTCACAAACCAAATAATTGTGAAAGGACCCCTGCATCGTAGTGTCCTACAGACGCGCCTATCCTCGTTAAGGGCGTCTCCTCTCAAAAGTCTTGCCTACAAATAAAGTTCAAAAGTATCTTATCTTGAGGTCACCGTGCCTCACATCTTTGGAGGAAAACATGGGACATTTAGACACAATTGAAAAAGCAGCACAGAAATTGATCACACTCTGTCAGAAAGAGAAGCAAACAAAAACCGACAAAGAAAAGATGCTCCTGATACATGCCGAGATCTTTAAAAGCATCGAAAATCTCGCCGAATGCGAACTCTGTGGTGCAATCACGGAAATGATTGTGACAATGACCTTAGCGGATGTCACAGCGAAATTATGTAAGGAATGTGGGGTCAAATCGCTGGAGACAGGGAAAATTCAGGCTTCCAAACAGGGGGCATCTCGAAAACGAACCCGCCGTGCGAAGACACCGACATCTGCCTCGCCGAAATCAAAGTCTAAAACCGATAGAACACCTTCCAAACGCGCAGCACCCGTTGAAGAACCTGAAACGCCAGCCGCGCTACACACCCGTATCGAAGCACAGACTGGCATCAAGAAAGCCGATGTGAAGCGGCTTCATAAGATTGTTCAGGACATTGCCACCCCAATGACCCCGGCGCATACGCTCGACTATGTCCAACGCGAGGTAGAGATAGCAAAGATAAGGGTGGACGCAGATGCATTAAAAAAAGCAGTCCCTCTACTGACTTAACAATGAGAGACCGCGGGGCACAACTACGGTTTAGTCTGTTTGGATGTGCTTTGCCCATTCGCGATTCGCCTGATACCACTCTACAAGTGCGGTGATACCTTCGCGAAAACTAACTTGTGGACGCCACCCCAACAATTTTTCCGCTTTTCGGATGTCTGCCCATGTCGCTCGGGCATCCGCCGGATGGAACGGATGATGCGAAAGTATCGCTTCTTTGCTAACCAGTTCCTCTATCAGTCGAATCGTATCAATAAGCACGATGGGACTGTCTGACCCGAGATTAATCACTTCGTACTTGAGCGGTTTCAGTCCCGCAATCACACCCCGGGCAATGTCCTCAAGATAGGTATAGTCTCGTGAGGATTCTTTGCCATCCCCATAGACGGTGACCGGTTTCCCTTCGCTAATCCAATGTACAAAGCGAAACGCGCTCATATCGGGTCTGCCAGCGGGTCCATACACAGTGAAAAAACGGAAAATTGTCACGTCGATGCCGTGGAGATGATGGTAGCTGTGGCAGATCGCTTCGGCACCTTTTTTGGAGGCGGCGTATGGAGATAACGGTCCGTCTGTGTTCGCCTCTTCACTGAACGGAAGTGGATTATTGTCTCCGTAGAGGCTTGACGTAGAAGCCAACACAAATTTCTTCACTTCAAATTCGCGGCACAAATCCAGTAAATTCAGCGTGCCAGTCACGTTTGTATCTTGATATACCCAGGGATCCTCAACAGAATGCCTTACGCCAGCACGCGCTGCGAGGTTAATCACGGCGTCAAATGTCGAAGTATCCCTCGTGGATGCCTCTTTGAATATTGCCTTCAATGTTTCCCGATCACAAATATCTGAACGGTGGAAGTGGAAGTTTGGGGTGCCTTCAAGCTGATTGAGCCTCCACTGCTTGACCTGTGTATCATACGCGGCGTTTAAGTTGTCGATCCCAACGACGGTATGCCCCGCTTCTAACAAGAACTCGGTCACTTTCCATCCAATAAACCCAGCGCAACCGGTGACAAAATATTTCATATTTTTCCCCTTCGTCCTTTCGGCGAAGCTTGCCCTCAAAACTCGCAATCTGATTTGAACGCTTTAAAACGTTCTTGAAACATTGACAATGCCATGTTCGACAGTTCATATTGTGTTTGGGTGTTCGTTTCTAACTTTTGTAATTCGGTTTCGTGTTGCGACAGCAGCGCGTCAAGTTCCTCAACTTCCTGTTTCAATACGAGGGTGGTTTCAAATGCTGTAGTTTCACTGGTACATGCTGTCAGCAATTCGTGATAGAGTGTCACGCCGCCATCAAGTCTTTTGAAATCGTGGTGTATCTGGTTCAACACGCCACGGTAATGCTCAGGTCCCATCGGGTTTTCTGTTTCAGTGAGCGTTTTTAAAGTCGTACCTAACTGGGTCAATTGAATCTGCTTATCTGACCAGAGAATCTTTTTCGCGACACCGTCCACGCTGTCGCTATCTATGACGGGCGCGTGCTTCTGTAGGTTATCGTGAAGTTGGGTTTCCAATTCAATTAACTCGACTTGAAACGCCTTGATACGACGTTTGAATTCCTCAGAATGGGCTCGAACTTCAGGGAACTTCTCATGAAGTGCCTCATATTTCTCTTTTAATTTCTGAACCTTCAAAATGTAGGTAGGATAACGCACCTTGAGGCTCTGAGAAAGGACATGTATTTCCTGCAAGTCGCTTCTGGTCAGTTTTCTAACCTGTTTACCTTCCAACAGCCCTATGAACCCATATACTGCGGCAAATAAACCGCAAAGCGTTAGAAGAATAGACGCTAAGATCTGAAAAACCCCGTCATCCACCGCCACGCGAATTGCTAAGAAACCGAATCCACTAAGAAGCAACCCCGCAACAAGGGCAAAGATTGGATTAGACAAATAGGGTTCTATCTTAATTCTTGTAGACATACATATTTCCCTCCATCAAAGAGGGCATTATATGATTGGAGTAAAGTCAAACATAGAGATTAATTTAGATCGGGTGTTGCTAAAAGCCTGTCGATCTCTTTTTTTACTTCGGTGTAAGTCTCTGAATCGAAGTTCGCTTTTCGGTGGGACGTGATTGTGCCTTTCTGCGAGATAAGGTAGAGCGTCGGTTTCTTTTTTTCCGTCTGATACTGCTTATGCACCTCTCCTTTCCAATCCAGTAGGAATTTCACAGCAGGCGGATTTTTCTTCAGTTGACTTCTGATAAATCGTTTCGGTATGAATCCGGGAACGCTCCGTAAATCACCAATGATATAGGCGATAACCTGTTCATTCTTTCCGTACGCCTTCTGGAACGCCTCTGCCCACTTGTCGTCTTCCTCCCGAATCTTGCGATTGCCCATAATGAGGAAAACGACCTTACCGCGTAACTTCTTCAGATTGTGTTCCTTTTCTTCAGCGTCTTGGAGCGTCCAATCGGGTGCTGTGTCGCCTACTTTCGGTGGTGCTGTTTCTGATTTTTCATCGGCAAAAGCCAGGAGCATCCCAAGAAGACTAAGGCTGATAGTTGCGACGATAAGTAATTTCATGGCAGTCCTCGGTTCCTGGCATTTCTTATCCACATTCTAACACGCTCTGGGAACAAATGTCAAGTTGACTTTTCCCATAAAACCTGCTACGCTATTAGACAAGAAAATTGTGTCGACAACGCTTTCCTATTATAGGACTCGTAACATGAATGCTGAACGTACTATCCCTACACTTTTGAATCAGATTCGGGAGGAAGTCCTCCCATCCATCGCACATCCGTCGGGTCTCCAGACGACTGAGAGCTTACAAGACCTCAGAAGTCAGCTCCACAGCCTCCACTATTATTGCATCCGTACGCAAGTTCCCGATCCAGTTTCCAACCGTGTAGAGATCTTGCTTTCAACGAGTTCAGATCTTTGGCATCTCATCGCTGAAAACGAGTTGATGCTGAAAAACCTGAAGGAGTATACCCGCGTGCGGACTTTCTCGGCAGAGGCAGAGGGAATCACCAATATTGAGGAACTCCTCTCTGGCGAAGATACCCTCCGCGATGTGCTAATCAATAGTGTGGCTTTTATGCTCAATTGGAAGGCGAATACGATTTGGGTAGACTCTGCTAAACGGGCACGCACCGCAATGGCAAAAAATTATATGCTGGAGATTCAGGATCGCATCTGGCAGTTCATCAAAGAGAGCACAGTCGAAGTAGAGGACGATGACTTAGAAAAAGCCGAACAGATCCGAGAACGGGCGGATAGATTGCTCGCGGTCGTTCATGCCAGCGATTTACCGACTGAAGCACAGGTTACGCTCCTGATGCAAATCTATACGTTATTGCTGCGACTTCAACTCGGTCAGTTGATCATTCAATTAGAAACCCTTCAAGACCCAGAGAACGGAACGGACAGATGAAAACACGTCTTTTCGGTTTTTTAATTTTACCTTGCGGAAGCAGGAGAGAGGTTAGAAATTTGACGCGCCCTTCTCGCGAGTTGAAGAAATACCCCAGCAAAAACCCTGCGCCGATGTTGCAGTCTCGGTTTTTGGTATTAATTCTGTTGAAACTTGCTATCAGAGGTCTACGTTCCAATAATTTCTTCCGCAACGTAGGGATTGTATCCTGCAACACGCTCCTGCTATTTCTACTCCATAGCGCGTTCGCCGCCGAGATACCTACTGTGTCACCGGGAAAAGAAGTACGTATCACGGCTCCAAAAACAGGAAAAACCTTTCTGCTTTACGTCCCGATTGATTATACCCACCAACGTTCGTTTCCGGTTATTTTTTGTTACCACGGTTACCGCGGGACAGCTACAACGTGGCCCTTCAAACAGGTGACAAAGGGGCAAGGGTTTATTATTATCGGTATGAATTACGCAACTGACGCTTACTACCACAAACTCCGCTTCACCACAACGGGACCGGAGAAAATCTTCTTCGATGAGGCGTTAGGAATTATCTCAACACGGGTGAACGTTGACCATGACTATATTTTTATGGGGGGGTATAGCCAAGGTGGTTACTCAACGACCGTTCTCGGAGAACAGTTGTTAGATCGGTTGGCGGGGAACCTCGTCCTTGGTGCTGGTAGATGCTATGTGGATATGAATCCACCACCAAGGGAACTCATCCGCGGGCATCCATTCTTCTACGGTGTAGGGGAATTGGATGACCCACATTACCCGCGCGCAAAACGTGCTTTGCAGTTTTATACAGAATGCGGTGCAGATGTGACGTTTGAGGGGTGGAAGGATGAAACGCACAAGCTCTCTCCACAGTGGATGACGAAAACAAAAATGTGGGAGTGGCTTATCGCTTACGGACCCATGAAACAGGTTGAATCTGGGCTTGAAAAGGCGCAAATCGCTGAAAAGGGTGATAGACTCGGCGAGGCATTCACACTTTACACCCAAATTGCGGAGATTTTACCTGATGCGGAACTGTGCCGCACGGCAAAAGAATCGGCAACACATCTCAGCATCCAAGCCGAAACGCAATTCAATCGGCTAAAAAAGACAACCGATGAGAAACCGTACACTGAGACAGTAAAGGCTTTAGAAGCATTCCGTAATAAATATGCTGGCAGCGTCTTTGAGAAGCACGCAGTGCAACTGCTCAGCGAGCTGCTAAATGCCAAAGCGGATGCATTAGAAGGTCGAGCGCGCGAGGCAGAAGCACAGAAAAACTATGCTCGTGCGCTTCAACTCTACAAACTCTATCTTACTTACTTCCCGGAAGCAAAACGCTACTCGGAAGTCGAAAAACATGTAAAAACTTTGAGAAGCAAAACGGGTTTGAAGTAAGGAGGACTCTATGGAAAAAGTATTGTTTGAAGAACTTGTCGGTGTCATAGCGACCTTGAGAAGTGAGAACGGGTGTCCATGGGATCGGGAGCAGACACATAAAAGCCTGAAATCTACGCTCATTGAGGAGACCTACGAGACACTTGAAGCGATTGATGCAGGTGATCCCCAAAAATTGAAAGAGGAATTGGGCGATCTTCTGCTAAACATCCTGCTCCAAGCACAGATCGCAGCAGAACATAAGGATTTTGACATCTACGCTGTAATTGAAACACTGACGGAGAAACTCATTCGGCGACATCCGCACGTCTTTGGTAATGTCGATGTTAAGGATTCAGATGAAGTTGTGAAAAACTGGGAGGAGATTAAACGCCAAGAGGCGGGCTATGAGGATCGGAAATCAGTGCTTGACGGGATTCCGGACGCGCTTCCGACACTTCTCCGCGCCCAGAAGATACAGAACCGAGCAGCGCGTGTCGGTTTCGATTGGGATGAACTCGCCGACGTTGTCGCTAAAGTCGACGAAGAACTCCAAGAAGTCAAGGCGAGTATCAGCGCGGATAAACCGGAAGCAATTTCGATGGAACTCGGAGATCTGTTTTTTGCCATCGTTAATCTGTGTCGTTTTATGGAGATCCAAGCCGAAGAAACACTGCGAGGGGCAAACCGCAAGTTCGTGACACGCTTTAAATGGATGGAAGCAGAATTAGAACGCCGCGGCACCAATTTTGAATCGCAAGATTTAGAGAGTCTCGATGCAATCTGGGAAGAAGCCAAAAAAGCGGAAATTGACACGGATTGATTCTATCCTTACACAAATCCCCGGGTAGAGATTTAGAATATGAAGTAAGAGCACGGGTAGACGAATGGAAAACTCACTATTGGAATTGTTGATACAAAAGTGTGAAAATCATCCTGACTATGAACGGTACACCGAACTCTTCAATCGGTTGGATCCAACAGCATCGCCGCGGATAGAACTGGTGCGCCGCGCAGAACTATCAATATCTGAACGCGGTAAGAAACTCGGCATTTTTTCAGGCTCCTTCAATCCGCTAACACTTGCGCACACCAAGATGATCGAGGATACGGTTGCTGAGTACGAGTTGGATGAACTGCTTCTACTCCTTGCGAAAGCGAATGTCGATAAAACGGTGTTCGGCTTACCGCTTGCTGCAAGGCTCTTGATGCTCGAAAGGTACACGAAGAACCGAGAGAAATTTTCTGTCGGTGTATCGAGCCACGGTAGGTATATTGATAAGGTCACTGCTTTAAAAGTTATTTTACCACCAGAAACTAAGTTTCACTTTATCGTCGGATACGATACCCTCGTGCGAATCTTCGACCCGAAGTACTATACAGATTTCCACGCCGAATTAGGAGAACTGTTTATGGAAGCCCGTTTCGTTGTTGCGAATCGGGCGGAGTCAGATATTAAGACAATAGAGTCCTTCATGAACCAACCGGAAATTCGCCGATATGTCCCCTATGTTTCGTGCCTTCTACTGCCCGATGTTTATGCTTATATGTCCTCAACAGAAGTTCGCGAACTGTTAAAGCGGGGTGAATCCATTGAACACCTCGTACCCCCCAGTGTTCTTGCCATGCTTGACTAACGCCGCTCCAGCGATTCTCTCGAAAACCCTATTTATATAATCTGTTCTTTTGTATAGAATTCATCCCGAAATACATCATATCAAATGTTTCTGTTTTGCTACATACTCCATAGATTCCCCTTTCTATTGTGTTTAATTACACACATTTTTCTCACTTATCCTTCCACATTAGCGTTTCTACGATGGCATGATTCTTGCTATTTTCTAAACATTCGTTCATTAGTTGGAAAACTTAACATAACAAATTTGAAACCGAGTAATGAGTGTTTCGTTTATTACATGTAATAATTTAGGCGATAAGCTCAAGATTTGAGAAACGCCGACAAACTCATATAGAGTTATCATAGAAATCAGATGTTGAGGAGTATGTACGATGTTCAACGGAATAGAAATCATTATCGGTAGTTTGGGTGCCCTCATCGGTATTGGTGGCGGTTACTTAGTCCTTTCTGCCTTCTTCGCGGGCATCAGGCATATCACGAAGCCTGGTGCTGTTGAGGTCAAAGAAACGACGCAAAAGAAATAGTCATTGAACATGTAGATTACACTGAAAAGGCTTGACAATCGAAGTGTTTTGTGCTATAATTTTAAGCACTTACGGAGGGGCTACCACCGCGAGCTCTTTTCGTGTCTGATATATTGCAAAACACAATGACGTTTACATTGAAAACGAACAGCGGCAGCTATGCAGTATCGCGCTCTCCATTCATGGGATGTTACTCCTGAAGAAGCACGGAGGATCCAAAATGGACTCCGCACGCAGGTGGTTAGAACAGACCGGTTTGGGAGAATTAATACCGTTGCTGGGGTAGATATCGGACTGAAAAAGGACATCGCACGTGCATCCGTGGTAGTCCTCAGTTTTCCCGAGTTGCAGGTGGTAGATAGCGTGGTTACTGAAAGCCCTGTTCGTTTTCCTTATATACCGGGGTTGTTGTCCTTTCGGGAAATTCCGCCGCTACTCACAGCATTCACGCAATTGCAAACTGAGCCTGATCTGGTAATAGTAGATGGACAGGGGATCGCGCACCCAAGACGGTTTGGACTCGCCTCGCATTTGGGACTGGTTTTGGATAAACCGGCGATTGGATGTGCAAAGTCCCGGCTTTGGGGACGATACGAGGAACCGGAATCAGAACAGGGATCTTACACCTACCTGATAGATAAAGATGAGGTGATCGGTGCGGCTGTCCGCACGCGTAAGAACGTTCAGGTGGTGTACATATCCATAGGACATCGGATATCTTTGGATTCAGCACGCACATTGACCCTCGCATGTTGTCGAGGCTACCGCTTACCCGAAACGACCCGTTATGCACATAACGCTGCATCCGGTAAAAAACATTTGTTAAAATAAGTCAAAAAACGGAGCCTGCAACAACGGCGCAGGCGACTCGAACACGGGAATCATCAAGTTCCAAAGCGTCCCACCTATCCGCAAGGTAAAATTAAAAGTGATTCCAATACCATGAACGATAGCAATTCGCTGCATTGGTCCTTCGACTACAATTACGGTGCCCAAAACCCCCAATTCGCACAAGAATTAATCGGAACCCTTCGCGGATATGACCCGGAAGCTGGCACACGCAGTACCCAGACAGGGCAGACTCTCACACATGTTTACAATGTGCTACCGAACTACTGGCGCGGCTATAACAGGGGAGGGAACGCGGAGACACTCAGCATCGGAACAGCCGTCATTGAACGGAGCAAACGCGACAATCTGTGGTACTATTCTGTCGAATACGAGAATACAACGAGCGGCGAAAATCTGCGAATGCAATTCTGTTGTAGTGATGAAAACTACCGTCCACTTAGGGATAATTGGAGCGTTGATGCCCGAAATAGTGCCGACGATGAATACGCTCAATGGGCGTGTGCTGGCTATTTCACCTCAGATTCAGAAGTGCGGCTGCGCATCAACGGTGCTGAGATCGTTGCCGGAACAGTCGATGTATCTGTCGAATTGACGTGCAATTGGGCACTCTTCGATGTGATTCCAATGCTCGCCCGAACAATTCAAGCGGCAGATGATGGGATAGACATTGCTGTGCTAGAAGACTTGGAGCAACTTAGACTAAAAGGTAGACTTGGTTTTCTTGAGTCGACACTGACCCCTATTCGGCTTGAGGGTTATTATCTTTACGGTGCTGGACTTCTGCCATCGTATTGGTGGCTCGATGCACACGGAGACATTGCTATCGCTTCAACTTTTTTTGAGACACTGGTGCTTAGAGAGAAGATGGGGGACCGTGTATGAACAAACGCCCCAATATTCTTTTTATCAATACCGATCAGCATGCTTGGGATGCGATTTCGGCTTATGGCAATCCGTATCTCCGGACACCCAATATCGATGAACTCCATCGAAATGGCACCTCCTTTCACAGGTCGTTCTGTACGGATCCAGTGTGTGCTGCCGCTCGTTCCAGTTGGGCAACGGGGTTATACACCTCCGAAACAGGTGTTCCGTTTAACGGTGGGTATTTGCACCCAGAAATCCCTGATCTTGGGCAATTGCTCAACGCGGGTGGATATAAGGCATTCCACTGCGGTAAATGGCATGTTCCGGGCAGAAATGTCCGCGAGAGTTTTCGGACCCTCTATTATGGACAGCAGGATATTGGAGCAGGCGGTGCCGCATACTATGATTCAGCATCTACGCACGCAGTTGCTGATTTCTTGACGAACTACGATAGTGACGAACCGTTCTACCTTCAGATCGGCTTCGTTGATCCGCATGACGTGTGCGAATATTTGCACAACCATGAGGAGAAGCATATCCCAAATCCACTGGAGCAGGGGATTGTTTCGGAAGACGATCTGCCGCCGCTCCCAGAAAACTTCGATTACGATGAACGGGAGACCGTGCTACATCGTGTCTGCAGGAGAGTTGACGACGCGCTTATCCACGCGGCTATCCTTAAAGGGATACGGGATTGGGATGAATTCCACTGGCGTTATCTGAGATGGAACTATTACAGATTCATCGAAAAGGTTGATGCAGAGATCGGGAGAGTCCTTGCGTTGCTTCGAGAAACATCTCGGCACCATAATACACTCATCATCTTCAGTGCCGACCATGGAGAGGCATGCGGTAGCCACCAGATGTTCCAGAAATTCACGCTCTACGAAGAAAGTGTGAGAGTACCGTTCATCGTCGCGTGCTTGGGGGAAGAGATTCCTGTAGAGAAAGATCGGTTTAACGAAACGCATTTCGTCTCTGGTGTTGATCTGTTTCCTACCGTCTGCGATTATGCCGGTATTGACGTACCTGAAGAGGTACAGGGATTGAGTATCCGTCCGCTGGCGGAGGGAAGAGATGCTCCTTGGCGCGATTACGCCTACATAGAGAGCAATTACTGGGGACGCGCAATTGTCACTGATCAATATAAATACGTTACGGAATACAAACCCACTTTTAACAGTAATTCTGGGGTGGAGGATTTCTATCCGCCTGGACCAGATGTCGAGCAACTTGGGCTTGCGCAGTTGTTTGACCGGCAGAATGATCCTGGGGAGATGGAAAACTTAGTAGGAAACCCAACTTACAACGAAGTCGTTAAGATATGCAAAAACAAACTATTCGCCCAAGAAGCGAGACTCCATCGGCAACAAATCGTGCATCCGAGTCCGAGGCGGGTCATATCGAATTGGGGCGGCCGGTTACGCACGTATTGGCAGATGGAAGATAGCCATTAGCGATTAGCAATCAGCAGTCAGTTGAGAGGTTTGCGTCTGACAAAAGTGTTCTCTTAAGAGAGCCTCAAACCCCGTAGCCCGTAAGCGTAGCGGAGGGCGGATTTGAGAGACGCACATTATAGTCCAAACGCATGCACTTCACCCTCAAGGTATAATTACAGATAAAAAATGAATATATTTTCAAAACGCTTAAATCGACTTCCACCCTACATGTTCGGCAAACTCAGACAGTTAACACACGAACGTCGGCAGCAAGGCATCGATATTATCGATTTGGCGATGGGCAATCCCAACCAACCGACCCCGCAACCTATTATTGATAAATTGACGGAGGCGGCGCAAGAACTCAGAAATCACCGCTATTCCGTTTCACGTGGAATCTATAATCTGCGTAGGGAAGTCAGTTGGCATTATGAACGCCGGTTCGGTGTTGATATTGATCCGAATGAAGAAGCGATCGCTGTTATTGGCACAAAAGAGGGGCTCGGACACCTCGCTTTAGCCTTAATTGACAACGGTGACTTAGCGATGGTCCCGAATCCGACCTTCCCTATTCACATGTACAGCATTGTGCTCGCGGGTGGGAGCGTTGTGAGCATACCCCTGACAGAAGAGAACGATTTCATCCCCTCGCTCACCGAAATCACACGTGACATTTGGCCCAGACCCAAGGTGTTAATCTTAAGTTTTCCGCACAACCCAACGGGTGCTGTCGTTGACCTTGGCTTTTTTGAAGAGATTGTCGCCTTCGCGAAACGCCAGGAGATCGTTGTGATCCACGATTTGGCGTATGCAGACATTGTTTTTGATGGCTACAAGGCACCAAGTTTCTTGCAGGCAAAAGGCGCGAAGGATATCGGTATCGAATTTATTTCTCTGTCTAAATCCTATAATATGGCGGGATGGCGGTGTGGATTTGCTGCTGGAAACCGTGAGATTGTCGAAGCACTCGCTCGCATTAAAGGATATTACGATTACGGGATTTTCGCACCGATCCAGGTTGCTGCAATTATGGCACTGCGTACCCCAGAGGATACGGTGATGGAAAACGCTGCCGTCTACCAAAAACGCCGTGATGTGCTTGTTGATGGTCTCAACAGGATCGGATGGAAGGTTCCAAAACCGCAGGCTTCAATGTTCGTCTGGGCACCGATTCCTGAGGCATGGAAGCACCTAAGCTCCATGGAATTCTCCATGAAACTTCTGAGCGAGGCAGAGGTTTGTGTCTCTCCCGGCGCGGGATTCGGGCATAACGGCGAGGGCTATATCCGCATTGCACTTGTGGAAAACGAAGATCGGATTCGTCAGGCAGTACGTCAGATTCGACGCGCACTGTTCGGTTAATCCAATCCCCACTGTCTCTTTGCTTCCTCAAACGAAATCTCCTGGCTACCCGTATGAGAGATCGGGTTTTTGCCGACCCATCGTTCATCAATCGGATGCTCTGCGGGCTGGAAACGGATGTCACAACTGATTCGCCATCTATCGGAGAGATTCTTCGTAGAGGTATGCATCGTGTGCATGGTGAAGATAATGACATCTCCCATCTCGAAATCCGCTGTCTGCCACCCGCCCCCATATTTTTCACTGATCTCCATTGGAACACGTCCGAAGTGTCCAGGGGTGCCGTCTCTATCGACATCTGTTTTACCGTAGGTATCCCGAATCGGAGCGAAGCTTGGGAGGTTATGCGACCCGACAAGCACAGTCAATGTTCCCATCGTTGCTGGCACATCGCCGAACGGGATCCAACAGGTGTGCAACTGCTTTGAACCCCGCCCCATATAGACGAAATCGAAATGGGGTCCCGACCAGCCATCAGGACGGACGAACCGTAACCACTTGTAATCGAAGGTGCGGGTGTCGCCGCTAAAGAAGTTTCGGAAGAACTTGAAAAGTTCATCTCCCTCCAAAACCGCCTGTACGTCTGGATGGTGCGTAACGGCGGGCGTGCCCATCGTCCGTCCAGGGCTTCCCTCACCGGCAATTGCTTCCATTATGTCGGTACCGGACTTGAAAACGGCGTCTTTTCCGTTGCCGTTGGCGTATTCAAGGATAGCTCGACGTCCCGCGACAACTTTCTCTTTATCGATTAAGCCACGAACGAGAAGATACCCGTCCTCCGCTATCTGGTTGTGCAAGCCTTCTGCTGAATCGAGTACAGCGTTGCAGTCCCGAAGAGTACCGAGATGTGGACCGGGAAAGGTGAGTTCATGTTCTCCGAGAAAAACGGTTTCCGCCATTATTTTCCTCCAAATTGCGCTGTTAAAGCATAATTTATCTTTGTTTTACATAGTCTTTAGGCAACATTGATAGTATTTAAACGCTGTTTCTGTCTCGTAGAGTCGTCTAAATATGAGTAGGATTATTTTAACAAAACCCGGCAATTAGTGCAAGGGTATAACTCATTGGCAGCAGAGCCATTCAATTGTCGGTTTTCTATCCGTTTTGTGTTGGGGGTTTCAATCAGAAGATTCCTTCTATAAAAGAGAGAGTCGGGAATCGGAGTGTTTTTGCTTGGGCGTTTCTTCCCTCCTACAGCAGAGGTCGGGAGTCGAAGTTCCTTCTTATAGGAAAATTGAATGGCTCTGTCATTGGCAGAACCATTCAGTTCTTCACGCTGAGATTCCCTGTTATGGTAGGTGCAGTTTCCTAACTCCACCGAATCCCCCAAAGGGCTCAAAGCTAACACATCCTTAGCACCAGGGGGGCGACATGTGTATAAACAAACGTGCACCTTAAAGATAAAATAAAATCTTCCTCCAATAGAAACAAAAATTTGGATTGACGAAACAACCAATATCTATTAGAATGCCGACATCACTCGGTGTTTGCAACATAGGCAACTGGACCTGTTTTACACGGAGGAAAACAAATGAGAGATCTGACAGCAGGTTTGATGATCCTAAGAACCTGTGTTAAAAGCATTTGTTTAGCGTTGTGTCTATGTGCGATAGCGCAGGCGGCGGAAGATCCCTCTATTGAAAAATCTTAGGAGTTGGCTGATGAAAGAATATTTAGAGATACAAAAACCTGAACTTGGCTACACTTACGAATTTGAAACCGATCAACTTTCTCTTGTGTCCGAATCCCTTGAAGCACACGGCTTTGCGATTATCAAAGATGTCTTGCCCCGGGACTTAGTGGACAGTTTAAAACAGGCGGTCTTTGACGGCACGGATCCGAGAAGAGAATTAGAATCTGGGCAGAGCAGTACCCGACACGCTTGGATTGAGTCTGGACCGGGGGCTTGGCAACTACTCGGATACGAGCCCTTTATGAAAATCCATCGGCATCTGATTGGCGCAAAGGAATTAACCCTTCACCGATCTGCTGCTATCATCCGGATGCCTGGGTCTCAGCCTGTAGCATGGCACACGGATTGGTGTGGATTCTCAACGGATGCCCCAAAAAATTCCGGTGATATTCTAAACCGTGGACTCTGGCCCTCTGGAAAGTGGTTCTACCTCACGGGGTCTCGTCCGGAACACGGTGGGTTGTGCGTAATTGAGGGGTCTCACGTGGAGAATTGGGAGGGTCCCGAAGGCTTCAACCTGACAGCGGACAAGCGCTCCTTCTATAAGATCGGCGAAGAAGAAAAGCCTTATGTAGGTTTCGATATTCCGGGGTTAGTGCCACTTTTCACGAATCCGGGTGACATGATTGTGTTTGCACATCGGACGTATCACGGAGCGTTCCCGAACCAGATTGATGAAATTCGGTTGTCGTGTGGTGTCGGTTTTCGGAGTCGGGCTCACCATATAGATATTCCGTGGGAGATTCCAGACGAGGGCAGGCAGTTTTTAGCGGATTTACCCCCACATTTTCAGCAATATACACATGGATATACCAGCATAAATTTAAACTGGCGAGGGTAATTGTCTGAATCAGGATTCACAGGGTTAAAAGATGAACAGAATTGTAGGCTCTTAATGATTGCTAACTTATACTTTAACAGCATTACCGAAGATATGAGATTAGGCTGAAAGGCGACGATTGGGTTCAGTCGGCGCACCGTTTTGGAGCCAAACGATAGGGTCTTCTTCTGCTGTCCTATCTGGATTTACCCAGATAATATTTCGGATACCACTAACCTGTTGAAATGCTCGTTTGAAAAGTCCGCGGATGGTTTCATCAAGGGAAATGACCGTTTGATCGGTTTCCAATGCTGCTCCGAAGAGGTGGAAATCCTTTAGCATCGCGTCGATGTCTTCTTCCCGAACTACTGTGGCTTCAATTTCGTCGTACAACGCTCTATTTTGAGGAAGTTCGATATAGTGGAATCTCCTTGTGGCAATCATATTCCCTAACCATTCAGCTGCGAAATTCGATTGATGCTTATCCCACTCTTCGGATAATTCAAATGTCATCACAATATGGTGTGGGGATTCATCTCGGAAGGCTTCAAGAAATTCGGTGCAGTTGATTGATAGGGATGCGGTCGCCCCTTCACCGCCGGCAGCACGAGCAACTGAGGCATTCACGACGAGTCGTTTTAAGTTCCTTGAGCGCATCCTATGTCCCTTCAACGAAACGCGACCGTGCTGCCTTTATGTAACTACTTTGAGCGTGGAGACTGACATCTGCAAAATCTTCGGGCCACTCTCCGTAGGCTCCCGTCTTGTCTAAATCAGCACTGTTGACCTCAGTCACACCATCCGCCCGCCGTGTGAACCAATTCAGCTTAACTAACTCGGGTGAGAGATTTCCTTCAGCAATAAGCGTTTGGATTCCCAAAAGCAGCAGTGAACTATGTGTCTCAGCGACGACGCGTACACCCCGTTTCGCTGCATCTGCCAGCACTTGTGCTAATGCAATCTGTGCGCGAGGATGGAGATGTAACTCCGGTTGTTCGAGATAGACTAACTGCCCGGGTTCCGCGGCAATCAGTGCCACTATAACCGGTAAGACTTGGGATACCCCGAATCCTACATCGGCGATACTGACCATATCTGCTTCGTCAGTCCCGTCCTGTAGGGGGCGACCAACTTGAACCTCAATACCGACATCACCAATTTTTTGAGTCCTGACTTTCCCTGTCAATCCGAGGATATAAAGGGCATCGGTTAGCACTTTCAGACGTTCATTTGTTGTCTCCTGCCACTCGTGAATGATGCTTGCAGTGTAATATTCAAATGTGCCTGGATACTGTGGGCCGGTACCCGTCTGTTTATAGGTGCGTTCAGGAGTGCCTCGTAATCCTGGGAGGTAAATGGTGTTCAAAAAATATGATCCAAAGCCATAAGTCACCTCATGGCGATTAATACTATCCTGAGATCCCAAATACAAAAAACAGCGCGAACGTTTCACTATATCAAGATGCCTGAATGTGGAATCTTGCTGACCCAGTGACTTAATTTCTTCAGGCGACATCTCTGGATACAATGTGAGAGGTTCGGCATATCCTGAATTTTCTTTCGTCATTGCGCCAATTTCAATCCCATTCTTTCCCTTTTTGAAAGTCGTCCGCACTGCGTTAAGAACGTTAGACTTATAGGTTTCAATCCTAACCTCTAAACGATCCGTTTTTTTTCCATTGGTTAACGTGGAAAGGAATTGCGCTGCAGAGGTAAACTGAACGTTCGGGCCATCTATTAACAAAGGGCCTGGGTCATAAGGTGCCTCCAGCGTCTGTTTCAGCAGTAAGAGCGGTTGCATGATACTGGATTTCCCAGAACTGTTCGCGCCAGCGAGGATCGTCAACGGACGGATATCAATCTCACACTCCTCCGCTATCGACTTGAAACCTTTGACTGCTATCTTGGTGATGCCTGATATATTTTTCTCCGACATGTAGGTCTTGCTCCTTTTGATAATCGTTTATCTAACCGCGTACTCCCTGTGCCACTGTGATCTAAGAAAGGTGCGGTTAGGAAACCGCACCTCTCTAAGTTCGGGGCGAATAGCACCTACAGATCGCCGATGTAGCAGGCGATGAAGAAGAAGGCGAAGTAGTAGATGACCGGATGAATCTCTTTTCGGCGACCTGTCACTAACTTCAGAAACGCTAACGAGATAAATCCGAAGCCGATGCCGTCTGTGATGCTGAAAGAGAGCGGCATCATTAACATCGTAAGGAACGCAGGGATCGATTCTGTGATGTCTTCCCAATCGATCTGACTGACATTCCTGAGCATCAACCCGCCGACAACGATGAGTGCTGGCGCGATAATCGGATAAAGGAAGGCAGATTGGCTAATCTGAAATCCACCCCCAACAATCTTAACAAGCGGATATAGAAAAACGGACAGCAACATGAAAATCCCTGTGAAGGCAGCGGTGAGACCTGTCCGTCCGCCTTCGGCGATACCTGTCGCGCTTTCTATATAACATGTCACGGTCGAGGTGCCGAGTAAGGCACCGCCAACGGTACTCCCCGCATCCGTCAAAAGTGCGCCTCTGGCTTTTGTGAGTTTTCCCTCTTCCATCAGTTCCGCTCTATAGCCGATAGCCGTGAGTGTACCAATGCTATCAAACATATCAATGGCAAAAAACACAAAGATGACGGGAATGAGTTCCAGTCTGGCAAATATATTGGGAAACTGGAGTTTAAAGAACGTTGGCGTGATAGACGGCGGTACCGCGGCGATCCCATCATACGAAACTATTCCGGCGATGAGATTAGCCACAGTCGAAATAAGGATACCAATTAGAATTGCACCTCGCACCTTGCGTGCGATGAGTGTGAGCGTTACAGCAATACCGAAGATTGAGAGTAGGACGGGTCTGGAGTCGAGATTTCCGCGTGTAATAAATGTGGCAGGATCTTTTGTAATGATTCCGCTCATCTGGAGTCCGATGAAAGCAATGAACAGCCCGATCCCAATAGCAATCGCGTTTTGGAGCGAATGCGGGAGAGCATTCATGATGGCTTCACGTATCCCCACAAATGAGAGTATGAAAAACAGCATACCTGCTATGAAAACAATACCTAACGCTTCCTGCCACGGTATGCCTGAACCTAAGCAAAGGTCGAAAACGAAGTAAGCGTTAAGACCCATACCGGGTGCCAATACAACAGGATAATTTGTAAAATATGCCATGCAGAACGTCGCGAGCGCACTGGATAGGCAGGTCGCAACCATAACGGCACCATAATCCATACCAGACAACGAAAGCATTGAGGGTTGCACGAAAATTATATATGAAATCGTCATAAAATTCGTAAGACCTGCAACAAATTCGCGTCTCAAGGAAGTGCCACTTTCTTTTAACGCAAATAACTTTTCAAGTATCATCTTCCCTCCTTTTATAGTTTTCAGTACGCCTGCTGCGCAGGCTTTCAGTTTTTAGTTGTCGGTTAAAGGGATTCTTGTAGCATTCACGCAAAACACAACCACCACACGTCTTAACTGATGACTGATAACTGTTAACTGATAACTCTTAAAAGTTTGGCTGAAGCACGCCATAGGGCAATTGCTCCCCCTTCAAACCCGCAAGCAAATTCTCCATCGCCATTGTCATCATCTTCGCCCGCGTTTGGACAGTAGCACTGCCGAGATGCGGGGCAATAATAACATTGTCCAAGTCGAGGAGCGGATGATCGGTATTAATCGGTTCTGGCTCGGTTACATCGACGGCAGCCCCTGCAATCTGACCTTGCTTGAGCGCATCGTATAAAGCGTAATGGTCGACGACAGGGCCTCTCGCGATGTTAATTAAAATGGCTGTCTTTTTCATCAAAGCGAGTTCTGCTTCGCCGATGAAGTGTGTTGTTTCCTCTGTCAACGGGACGTGAAGCGTCACAAAATCGGAGGCTTCTAATAGATTGTCAAGTGTTACGTATTCTACACCGAGTTCCTGTTCCCAGTCTGGACGACGTTCACGTTTGTAGTAGAGAACACGCATGTCAAAGGCTCTTGCGCGTTTGGCGACCTCATATCCAATTCGTCCCATGCCCACAATCCCTAAAGTCGAGTGATGTACATCGGTTCCCCAGAGGATGTTTGGATCATAGTAATGCCACTGTTTAGCAGTTTGGACGTGGTTATGTGCCGGAACAATGTTTCGAGCAGCGGCAAGCAGGAGTGCCATCGTCATATCGGCAGTGGTATCGCTAAGAACCCCGGGTGTATGTCCGACCGCGATCCCTCGTTCTCTACACACTTCAACAGGGACGTGATCATAACCGACTCCGACGACGGAGATAGCTTTGAGATTCGGTGCTGTCGCAATCATCTCTGGAGAGACGAGTTCATGCCCATAAGTCATTAACCCATCAAGTGGCGGAATTCTTTCAGCAATAGGTGGTAAAATGGCACTCGTGTGCCACATATCGACCTCGCACTCTTCTGCTATCTTCGCGAGGATCTCTTCTCGGATGGGACGCGTAATAAAAACTTTAAATTTTGACAAAGCATTCCTCCTTATAATAGCCATCAGCCGTCAGCGCGGATTTTTTTCAAAAAATCCTTTCAGCAGTCGGTAAAGAGATTATCGTTTAACAAAGGTTCCTCTTGTGACTGACCGCTGATTGCTGATTGCGAGTTATGACCTACGATAAAAAATTCGTATCGGTGTGCCGTGAAATCCGAATTCCTTGCGAATATTGTTGACGAGGTACGCCTCATACGGCTGCTGCACGCGATGGACGTTCCGTCCGAAAATCAAGAAGGTCGGTGGCTTGGTCTCCACCTGCGTAATATATTTGAGTGCAGGGCGCGCGCCTTTAACCCGTGGCGGTGGATGTGCATTGCGCAACTCCAGAAGCAAGTCGTTGAGTGCTGGCGTGGGGATATGCGTACAATACGCACGGTATACCTCAAGCGCAGTCGTTAATATTTGGGTGACGCGTTGTCCAGTCAGAGCGGAAGCAAAAACGCGTGGGACATAGCCGAGTTGAGGAAGTTGCGCAGCTATCGCATCCATAAACGTTGGATGTGTTGTGTGATCCTTGTCGATCAGGTCCCACTTGTTCATGACTAAAACGGAGGCTTTCCCCTGACGTTCGATGAAATTGGCGATAGTCTTATCCTGTTGCGCGATGTCTTGGGTTACATCCAGCACGAGGACAGCGATGTCACTTTGGCGAATGCTGTGTATAGCACGCTGCACGGTTACGGACTCAAGTTCATCATTGATAGCAGATTTACGCCGCATCCCAGCTGTATCAAGGACTTCAAAAGGGATGTTGTCGTGAACGATTCGCATATTCACTGCATCACGCGTGGTCCCGGGTCGGTCATCAACAATCATCCGTTCTTCACCCAATAGACTATTGATAAGCGAGGACTTTCCGACGTTCGGTCTGCCAACAATGGCGATTTTCATTGTGGCGGGTGCGTTGTGGCGGGTCTCGTCAGTCTCTGGTAGGGATTCCACGACACGGTCGAGTAGTTCCCGAATTCCATCGTTTTGGACGCACGATATCCACATCGGTTCTGCCAATCCTAATGCATAAAACTCGGCGGCTTCATTGTGAAACCGATCGCTGTCCACCTTATTGACAACGAGGACGATAGGTTTATCGGCGGCTCTGAGTTTATCAGCGACAACCCTATCGTGTGGCATGATACCGGTTCGTGCGTCAACGACAAAAAGAACAAGGCTCGCTTCAGCCAAGGCGGCATCCACTTGCGATTGAACATTATCGATGAGTCGATCATCTGGATCAACGTCCAAACCGCCAGTATCAACGATGGTAAAAGCGCGGTCTGCCCATACCACGTCAGCGTAGTTTCTGTCGCGCGTCACACCGGGGGTATCGTGGACAACAGCGTATTTAAGCGAGGAACGGCTGTCGGCGTATTGGCTATCAGTTATCGGCTGTCGGCTTTCAGTGTGTGGCGGTTGCGTTTGTTTTTCACTGCCACGAGGTTCTCTTGACTGACGGCTGACTGCTGACCGCTGACGGCTATTCTGCTGACGACTATTTCCAGCGATTCGATTGAAGAGCGATGATTTCCCGACATTCGGCCTACCGACGATCGCAACAATGGGGCATCTGGTTTCCATTAGTTTTCCTCCAGAGCATCGTTGGCTGAGTTAACTTCCAATCGTCCATCCGTTGCTACAGATTGGGAAACGGCGATAACCGATTTTACCACAACAATGATAGGAATTGCAAGCAATACGCCCCAAAATCCGAGCACAGATGCCCCAACAATCACAGCAAACATAATGAGCAGCGGGTCTACATCAACAGCGGTACTCATAATTTTAGGTGAGATCAATGAGTTGTCAAGCATTTGGATGCCAAGAATGGCACCCAACACGAATGCACTGCGAATGAGGAAATCAACGATACCGAAATCCCCGGCTGCCAGTCCCATTAGCATTGCCACGTAGGCGAAACCGCCACCGATAAAGGGGCCAAAGGTCGGTATAGCATTACAAATTCCGGCAAGTAGACCGATAACCAATGCGAACGGCACACCGATAATACTGTACGCAATGCAAGAGATGACCGAAACCATCGCAATGACCGCGACTTGTCCTTTTAGGAACTGTTGTAGATTCCTATCAATTTCGCGAAGATAGATCTTGACGATTTCACGATGACGTTCAGGGACTAGCGTGATGAAACTGCGGAAATAGTTGTCAAACGATTGGCTCGCGTAGACGAACACAATAAAGGCAAGGGAGACTGTCGCTAAAAATCCACCGAACCCAAAAGCGATCGAACCCGCGAACTGAAATCCTTCCCTGACAGCCTGACCACCGGTTTGGGCAATTGTTGGGATCCTTTCGGTCAAATATGCTTTGACCTGTTGGACGATTGGTTGATCTCTATAGGTGTAGGTAATGCCTTGGTTACGTGTGGTGAAGGACTTCCATTTCGCTGTAGGTGTCGTACGATGCCGGAGAACATTCCCATTGCCTGCGTATACGCCCGAGGGCACTGTGGCTAACACCGAGATAGGTGTCATCGCCTCTGTTACTTCTATTTTTTTCCACTGATTTCCGAGACGATGCCACCCGTAAAGCCCATCGGACGTACCTGCATAAAGTTCAATATCAAATACCTGAGAGGTGTCTGCCGTATCACCCCACGTTCCGCCTGTCAAGGCATGAACTGGATGTGCTGTAGAAGGGAGCGGAGTCCACTCAAGAGAGGAACCTTCCAGATACCAATGCACCGTTGTTGGGACCATCGGCGGGGGAACTGTCTGCTCCGAAGGTGTAGCGTCGATCGCTGCTGTGCTGGCGACATAAGTTACCCTATCACCATTTATATCCACAACAGAAATGATGCTGATAATGGATCTTTCGTCATAAATTTCGGGATCAACCTCACGCCACGTTTTTCCTGAGTCTGGACTGTTGTAAAGCCCTTTTTCCGTTCCGACGTAGATCTGGGTGTTATCCCAAATTGGAATACTGGTAGCTTGAACGGAAATAGTATCGAAAGGGGTCTCTTTTACCTTGTGCCATATCTTCGGCGTGACGTTCTGCGTACTTGCTGCATCACCATCAATTTGGCGCGAGTCTATAGAGGCTTGCGGGACGATGGGATCAGTAGGCAATGCTTTGTAATACCTATACAATCCGCTCCGCGTGCCAGCGTAAATTACATTTTCAGTTGCCGCGAGTGCTTGTATCGGTTTTCCAAGGAGGGCCCTGTTTGTGATACCGATACGAGCCAGGATTTTTTCTGTCTCTTGGTGAATCTCATAAACCCCATGGTTGGTACCGAGGTAGAACGTCTCTACGTATCGGCTATCAGCCGTCAGCCGTCGGTTTTCAGTTGAGAGGTTCTCTTCCTGACGGCTGGCGGCTGACGGCTGACGGCTATTAACACTAATAGCGACTGCCCCAAATGTTTCACCAACAACATAAGGAAGCACAATTTCGTGATAGAACTTCAGCAATCCACTCCCCATCTGACCTGCCTGTTTACTGACCTGTTTTCCGGTGTAGAAAAGCAGTCCGCCGCAAACGAGCACAATCAGCACAGTTGCGAGTCCACGTTGATAGCGCGCCTTGAACGGGAGGGCGTTCCAGAGAAATCGGAAGATATAAGCGAAGCCAAAACCCAGAATGAAGGGGGTCAACACGCCCAACAGACGTATAAAAATCCACACGACTATCATCAGTATTTCAAGAATGACGATGCTTTTTAGGTCGATCCAGCGGTAGACGCGGATAAGCAGGACAATCAGCAGTATCGGTACTATCGGATGTAGCAAGAGTATCCGGTTGCTGTTAGCACTCCCTTTGTAATAGGCAAAGGCTATCCATCCGGCGGCGAGCACGACACTGATAATTGCGAGAATCGCTGTGACGCTGAGTGCCGGCTGCTGTGGGTTTGATTCATTTTTTGAATTATTAAATCTGGTCATCGTTCCACTTCGTTCCACGATGGTTTCTGTTAAAGTCAAAAATCTACTTCAGGTTTGAAATTTTTAATTTATGCCCTCTGGTCTACCCTGCATTCCATTAGGGGCAGATTTCTGTTAAAGTCAAAAACCCGCTCGATGTTTGAAAAGGATTCAAATTTAACCGAAAACCACTGCGGAATGTAATGGAGCAGTGCCCAGATTTAATAGTTTAAGAAGTTGAAGCTCTGGATTCATACGTCTCAATCACGCCTGCACCGATGCTGTCACCCCAGACATTAACTGTGGTACGGAACCGGTCAAGCAGCCAATCAATAGAGAGAATCAACGTTATACCTTCAACTGGGAGATCCACGGCTCTGAGTACGATAACCATTGTGACGAGACCCGCCTCCGGAATTCCTGCCGCGCCAATTGCTGCTAAGGTCGCGGTGAGCACAATAACGACTTGTTGCGCCGGATCCATGGAAATCGCATAAACCTGTGCGATGAACATGACAGCCACTGCCTCATAAAGCGCGGTGCCATCCATGTTAATGGTCGCCCCCAACGGAAGCACAAAACTGGAGGTGCGCCTGGAAACGCCGTTCTGATTCTCAACACCCTCCATCGTTAGTGGCAAGGTTGCGCTTGAACTCGCAGTGGAAAAGGCATTGAGCAAGGCGGTTGCCATGCCCCTGAAGTAATTGAGCGGGTTTCTGCGTCCGAGGAATAGGAGGAGTATGGGTAAAATGACGACACCGTGTACACCAAGTCCAAGTACGACTGTCGCACTATACTTGCCTACAGCAATAAGTTCGGGCCAGAAGCCTGCGAACCCCTTTGCTTCACCGATCCTGCCAGCGATTAACCCGAAGATACCAATAGGTGCGACGTACATTATCCAGTGAACGAGCTTCATCACCGCCTCATTTAGTCCCGAAATCACGGAGATGACAGGTCTACCGATATCCCCGAGCATGGATAAAGCGGCACCGATGAGAAGCGAGAAGAAAATCAAGGGCAGAATATCGGTTCGCACCATCGCTTTAAAAACGTTTGAGGGGATCATCCCCTCTTTGCCGGTCTCTTCGTTACCGAGGAATACCTCTTTGATGGTGCTGCCCATCGTCCGTTCCATTTTGCCGGATACCGTTGTGGCAATCGGTAAACTGATGTTAACACCTTTACCGGTATTTTTAGGTTCAATCGCCACAAGACGACCGTCAACGAATAGCAGACGTTCACCCCTGTCTGTTGTGACGTAACGTGCATCCTTGGATAGAGGATGCCAGTTTTTTACCGTGGCTGTTGTCCCGGAAATTTTTTCAATTTCTCCCTGTACATTCTGATCGGTGAGCGTGATAATGTATTTATTGTTATACGTCCGATTGAATTCCCCGCTGAACTCAACAGTGAGCATCTCAGGACCAGATAACATGTAACTGAGGTCAGCCCGCTCTTCGCCTTGTGATAAACCCTTCCCCGGCGAGATGATGTTGACGAGAATCATCCCGATGAGAACGGAGATAGCAGTCGTTGCCATGTAGTACAGCACGGTTCGTCCGCCAATGGTGCCGATGTTGCGAATATCACCTAAATTCGTTATTCCCACTACCATAGACAAGACGACGAGCGGCACGACTATCATCTTCAGCAGGTTTAAGAATATCTCACCCAGTATTGTTGTGTGGACTGCAAAGCCTGGCGCGAACCCGCCGATGATTGCTCCAGCAACAATGGCGATGACAATCCCATAAAGCAGTCCGAGGCTGACTTTTGGCTTATTTCCATTTTCATTCATAGTTTGATTCCCTCTCTTTTATCGTAAAACCGATAATTACTTGGACACATTATAAGAGGCACAGGAAACTAACGGTTTCCTATGCTACAGAGAGCGTGCCACAAACTAACAGTTTGTGCTACGAAAGAATGCCACAGGAAACTAAATGAAGATTCATTTTTTAATTCGGTAATTCTGACCTCTTTTCTGTCTGAATCGCGGAGAACGCGGAGAACGCGGAGAACGCTGAAAAGGCGACGCTAACTTCTACATTGCCTTCCTAAGAGATCGGTGCTGGAA
>JAAXHD010000322.1:0-1502 GCA_012271015.1 Candidatus Poribacteria bacterium
GCAACGAGCGCAACCCCTGTCCTTAGTTGCCATCAGGTAATGCTGGGAACTCTAAGGAGACAGCCTGTGATAAGCAGGAGGAAGGTGGGGATGACGTCAAGTCATCATGGCTCTTACGTCCTGGGCTGCAAACGTGCTACAATGGCTGGTACAAAGGGTCGCGATACCGCGAGGTGGAGCCAATCCCAAAAAACCAGTCTCAGTTCGGATTGGAGTCTGCAACTCGACTCCATGAAGGTGGAATTGCTAGTAATCGCGGATCAGCATGCCGCGGTGAATACGTTCCCGGGTCTTGTACACACCGCCCGTCAAGCTAGGAAAGACGGAAACACCTGAAGTCGCGATCCTAACCGCAAGGAGGGAAGTGCCGAAGGTGGAGCTGTCGATTCGAGCTAAGTCGTAACAAGGTAGCCGTACCGGAAGGTGCGGCTGGATCACCTCCTTTCTAAGGGGATTATTGGGAGTTAGACTCCTGACATTATCCGCCTAGGTCAATGTTTTTACTCTTTGACCTGCCCTCATGTGCGTTATTCGATTTTCGGGGGTATAGCTCAGGTGGTTAGAGCGCACGCCTGATAAGCGTGAGGTCGGTGGTTCAATTCCACCTACCCCCACCATTCAGGCTTTTTGCTCTTTGACAATCGAATACAGGTTCACACCAATTAATAATCAAGGTTTACCGAGTGGAAGTGCGTTATGTGCTTACTACTCGAGACACCGCGATGCACACCTCTAGTAGTGTTGTGACAGTGATTTTTGGTCAAGCTACAAAGGGCGTACGGTGGATGCCTTGGCACGAGAAGGCGATGAAGGACGTGATAAGCTGCGATAAGCCTCGGGGAGGTGCAAATAACTTTTGATCCGGGGATTTCCGAATGGGGCAACCTAGTGCAGGTCATGCTGCACTACCCTCGGACGAACACATAGTCCGAGCGGAGCAAACGGGGGGAACTGAACCATCTAAGTACCCCTAGGAAGAGAAAGCAACCGCGATTCCCCTAGTAGTGGCGAACGAACGGGGAACAGCCCAAACTACCTGTATGTTAAAGCCAGCACGCGTTGTACAGGTGGGGTTGTGGGGCGTCATTCGACAAGAGTGCTGACTTGTCGGGAAGTTACCAATCGACACCATAGTCGAAGTGTTCTGGAAAGTTCTACCACAGAAGGTGATAGTCCTGTAGGCGAAATGGTAGTCGACTTCCCTATGACGTTCCCGAGTACCACGGGGCACGGGAAACCCTGTGGGAAGCTGGGGAGACCACTCTCCAAGGCTAAATACTCTCTCGTGACCGATAGCGCACTAGTACCGGTGAGGGAAAGGTGAAAAGTACTCCAAGAAGGAGAGTGAAATAGTACCTGAAACCGTACGCTTACAAGCAGTCGGAGGGGGTTTGTCCCCTGACGGCGTGCCTTTTGCATAATGAGCCGACGAGTTACTTGTATGCAGCGAGGTTAATTCACTCAGTGAAGGAGCCGTAGCGAAAGCGAGTCTGAATAGGGCG
>JAAXHD010000322.1:1509-1887 GCA_012271015.1 Candidatus Poribacteria bacterium
AGTTGCATGCAGTAGACCCGAAGCCAGGTGATCTACCCATGGCCAGGATGAAACGGGAGTAAAATCTCGTGGAGGTCCGAACCGCCGAACGTTGAAAAGTTCTCGGATGAGCTGTGGGTAGGGGTGAAAGGCCAATCAAACCTGGAGATAGCTGGTTCTCCCCGAAATAGCTTTAGGGCTAGCCTCTTGTAAAAGAGTCGTGGAGGTAGAGCACTGGATCGGCTAGGGGGCTTACCCGCTTACCAAACCGAACCAAACTCCGAATGCCATTGACTTATTCCAAGGGAGTCAGCTTGCGGGGGATAAACTCCGTAGGCAAAAGGGAAAAAACCCAGACCGCCAGCTAAGGTCCCGAAGTGTGAGCTAAGTGATTGAAAG
>JAAXHD010000310.1:0-9572 GCA_012271015.1 Candidatus Poribacteria bacterium
GGGACATACCGCTTTTCCTGTTTTTTGATCTTTCCTTGCGGTTCGGTCAGGTAGGTTGTGCATTTTTTTTAATTTTCCTTGCGGTTCGGTCAGGTGGGTTAAGTATTTAGCGCGCCTTCCCGTAGAACTGAAGAAACACCCAAGCAAAAACACCTCCACTTCGTTACGGACTACGCGCTTTGTATGACATCCGCTTTCAGGCGTTGTCTCTCAGCGAGTGCGGCATCAAATGCTCTCTTTTCTGCGTCTTGAACTGCGGGTGAGAATCTCACTAGTGCTGTAGCAACCGAGGCGACTGCGACCATTATGCCGAGATATAATAAACCTTGCTGCATCGTGATGCTCTCAGAGCGGAACAGGAAACCCGCGGCGACTGCGCCAGCGTTTCCACCTGCACCCACAATACCGGCAACGGCGCCTAACGCCTTTCGATTGATGAATGGGACAATCCCATAAGTTGCTCCTTCGGACATCTGCACAAAGAGACTGAAGACAATCATCACGCCGACAGCAAGCACGAGAACCACCATCTGCGAGAACACCATAAGCATGATCCCTTCACCTAACAAGACGACGAAAAGGAACATGACGCGTCCGCGAAGTCCCATCTTTTTCGCAAAGAAGTCGGAAAACGCTCCGCCGACGGTTCGCGCAAAAATGTTCATCAGACCGAACAGCCCCGCAACGAGTCCAGCAGTTTTGACATCTAACTGGAAGTGGTCGTGGTAGTAGAGTGCCGCGACATTGTTGATGGTAAGTTCCACCCCGAAACAGGCGGCATAGATGACAAAGAGTGCCCAGACGCGAGAGTCTTTCATCGCCAGCATGAAAGACTCTATGCCCTTGCCTTTAGCGGGTTCGAGGTCACCTCGGTCACGAAGTTGTTTATAGTTCCCATCAGGTGCATCTTGGGTGAGGAAATAATACGCGAAACCTGTGATAAACAGGGCAACCCCCGGAACAATCATTGCTAACCGCCATCCGAGGAATTTATCCACACCGAAACTGAGAACAGCCGTAAAGATGAGAGGCATCACCATCTGCGTGACACCGCCGCCGAGGTTCCCCCAGCCTGCTGTGGTCGCGTTCGCCGTACCGACACAATTCGGAGCGAACATCGTCGATGTATGATACTGCGTGATGACAAACGAGGCACCAATTGCACCAATTGCCAATCGGAATAGCAGAAACGTCTCATAATTCTGGGCGAGACCGATACCCATAACAGGCAGTGAACCGAGAATCAATAGCCACGTGTACGCCTTTCGAGAACCGATCCGGTCGCACAGCGGTCCGATTAAGATTCGCACGATAACTGTGATGGCGACCGAGGCGATAATCGTGTTACCAATTTGTGCTTTTGTGAGCATCAGATCTTCGCGCACAATTGCCATTAGCGGTGCGATTCCGAACCATCCAAAAAAGGCGAGGAAAAACGCGAACCATGTGGTATGGAAGGTACGCATCTGAACGGTTTTTAAACTGAAGAGTTTTATCTGTGTCGCTTTATTTTTAATATCCATTTTTTTAATTTTCCTTGCGGTTCGGTCAGGCGGATAATGTAATGGAGCGCAGCCCAGGAGGGCATAATTAAAAAAACCTGCGTGAGAGGTAAGGGACGAGTCCCTCAAGTACTTGCGGCAGATCGTCGCAAGGGACGTTCTCCAATAATTTCGGTGCGATTTTCGGATTTGCCCCGGCATCCCCTTTGAGGAATACGTCCACCGCATCGGTAACGACACCATTGATCTTAACTTTCTTGCCCAAAAGTCCGATATCTGCGGCGGCGTGGTTGCCACACC
Organism: Candidatus Poribacteria bacterium; assembly: GCA_012271015.1. Taxonomy (GTDB): domain Bacteria; phylum Poribacteria; class WGA-4E; order WGA-4E; family WGA-3G; genus WGA-3G. The sequence continues at coordinate 1,803 of JAAXHD010000310.1, forward strand.
CATTTGGACATCCCGACCAGTGTATCGTAAGCGGTTTGGTATGGTTTCCGAGTTTTGCTTCTAAGTGTCGAATTGCTTCCATTGCGCGTTCTTTCGTTTCAATAAGCGAAAAGTGGCAGTAGTCGATGCCAGTGCAACTCACCATACCGCGCATGACTTCCGATGGGTCATAGCGGAGTTCTTGTAGGAGCGGTTCTGCGGTTAAGTCACCGATTTTTGCGTCCGGCACGTTGGTAATAATTAAATTCTGCCCTTGCGTGAGACGGATGTCGCCGTTGCCGTATGCGTCTGCGATCCGAGCGACCTCGAAAAGTTGTGTTGTCGTAATCCGTCCGACTGGGACAACAAGCCCAATATAGTTGAGATCTGGCTGTTTCTGTGAGAAAATACCCGTGTGATCGGTCCTGTTCTTCCCGCGTGCCTCTTTCCCCGCAGTCAACAGCGGCTGCTTTCTGTGCCGACGGCTTTCTAATTCTTTTCGGAATTTTTCTACACCCCAATCTGCAATCAGAAAAGCGAGACGAGATTTATTGCGAGCTGTCCGCGGTCCGTGATCTCGAAAAATTAGCGTAATATCCGCACATAAAACTGAGGCTTCTTTAGGCGTAATAAACACATCAAGAGGTTGCGCGAGGGTGTAACCACCAGAACCCATCTTTCCACCGACAGCAACGTTAAAGCCGTTTATTTTTTCACCCTCAATTTCTTTCACCGCCGGTGTAAGGGCAATGTCCTGAGAGGCGGTATGCGTGCAGTTATCCAAACATCCTGTGATACCGACGTTAAACTTCCGCGGAATATCGGTAAATTCCTTATTGCCGACAAAGAGTTTTGTGAATTCCCTACCGACATGCGAAGCATCAAAGAGTTCATTAGGGGTCAATCCGGCAACGGGACACCCGATCACACCGCGAATGTTATCAAAGCCGGTTTGGAGTGAACCTAAGCCGACCTCTTCAAGCCGATTCCAGATATGTTGAACATTCTCAATCGTGAAACCTCGAAGTTGGATCTGCTGACGCGTCGTGAGATCTACGAACCCTGGTCCGTGTGCTTCACTGATTTCAGCGATGGCGCGAAACTGTTCGGAATTGCTAAAGCCGCTTGACATACGGAGACGCATCATGAATGCACCGGGGGTTTGCTTTCGGTAAAAGACACCGACCCACTTCAGGCGATCGCGTTCGTTTGCTGGAATCGATTCCCAACCGTCTCGGATATAGTTCGGGATGTCATTGATGACCTCCAGCCCGTTTTTTTCGCGCTTGAGGGCTTCTGCCGCATTTATCTTGGACTTTCCCTTTTTGGAGGTCGCTGCGCTTTTCAAACTCGGTGCTGAGCGCACGCCTCGACTTGCGGGATTTTTTTTCTTTTTTGATGGGTTCACCTTTGAATCTCCTTTTTATTTCCTTACTGGAAACTGATAACCATAAAAAAAGGCATCCATCAGCGAGTATAAGACTCAACTGAATGGACACCTGTGTCCATATCCAAATTGTGCCATCAATGCACAATTTGCCTTTGGTTAGGTTTTATTGTTGTTCATCACAGTAGTGCGGAACACATCGGTCGTCTACGAAAAAATAGAGATTTCCGATGTGTACGTTTCGTTCATCTTTGAACACGCACTACTTCTACAATTTGTTTGTCAATACGTCAGCGACAGACAGCACGTCTTGTGAGATTTCTGCGAGCCGTTTTCTGCGATTCATCGCCATTTTCCGTAAAATTTGATATGCTTGTGATTCGTTACAGCCGCGTTGCTGTGCGACCAGTTCCTTCGCACGTTCAATGATTTTACGTTCGGCAAGGTTTGTTTTTGTTTTTTCAAGTTCTTGTTGCAATGCCCGGAGTTCATAAAATCGGGCGACAGCGGCTTCAATAATGGTTTTAACTCGGGCACCCGTAAGTTTTCCAACGGCGTATGCAGAGACACCGGCACGTGTCGCTGCTTGAATCGTTTCCGATCGCTCATCCCGTGAGAACATGACTGTCGGACACGGATAACTCTCATGAAGAGACGCAACCCAACTGAGAATCGTCTGCCCTGGGAAGTCAACGCCGATCAATATGATGTCTGGCTTTATCTGTGTGACCTGCTCAGTCAAACCTTCCTGTAGACGCACAGGTGCAGCGACTTTGTAACGGCTTGCTTCCAGAATCTGGATTAACGAGTTTGCGCGCTCTGGATTGTTATCGATGATTAAAATTCGTCCCTTCCCCGTAACGGGTGGGGATCCCGGTATTGAGGCGCCTGCTTCCATCCTCGACCCTTTCCCAAGTTAATTCCGCGTAACGGATGCGCGTGTGGCATCCGAGGACAATGTGCTGAAACAATGAGGTATGTTGACCTCACCTATAACATTAGCAAAAACCTTGCCAAAAATATAAATGTTTGGTTTCTTTAGGGTTCATAAGGCTCCTACAAGACAGGGACCCCACGAAAAGTCCGCGAGGTATGAATTTGTGCCTATTTTTTTGGCAGAATGCCAGCATTTTTTCCTGTTTTTTGGGCAATGTGGAAGAAGGAGGTTGGAAGGCTGGAAGAACGGAGGGGTGGAAGAGACATTACAATGACAACGCTGTTCATGCACTCATACGTCGCACGGTGTAGATAGAGACTTCGGAGGTTTGTCCATCCAATGTGACAGGGCAGGTAGTTTTCCGATAGATGAAGCCAGTGTCAGTGAGTAGTTTGAAGAAACCGGTCGCATTGCTACGATTCGGTTCGGAAAAGAGGGCAACACCGTTAGGAGCGAGATATTCCTGGAGTAAAGTCGTGATCGGTGTCCAGTGGGGTTCTTCGTAAATAACATCGGCGGCGAGGATGTACGGAAATTTACGATTGAAACAGGGGGTGTTCCAATCCATCTGGACGAAATCGGCACGTTGACTCACACCGTTCTGCTCAGCATTATGGTGTGCGAAACGGAGTGCCTCCTGTTCTGCGTCCGTAAAGATTACGCTTGCACCCATCTGACAGGCGACAATTCCTGTCAGTCCGAATCCACATCCGATTTCTAAGATATGTGCATCTTTTAGGCGCGTACCCATTTTCTCTATATGACGGGCGAGACCAATCGAGGACTCCCAGAGGTAGGTCCAGTAGGGAAGATAAAGTGTGCCTTGGTCATCCTCTCGACTGAGTCGTTCCAGAAACCAATCGGGTTCTTCTATCAGTGTAAGTTGGACCCGACTCGTTTCCAACTTAATGAGGGTACTTGTTAGTGGATAGTCTCGCAACTCGGTTTTCATTTCCTTACAGAGGATTCTGTCAAGTGATAGCTCAATGGGGACTACTACTGAAAAGTTTAGCGATTTCGTCCGTCTCAAAAACAGGCAGCGGTTGTTGGACACCGATGGCATCTTCCAGCCACAGTCCGTGCTCAGGTGGTAAAAATTTTCCAATAATATCGGCGTTGATACCAGCCGTGCCGAGTGCCTGACAGATTGTTTTGCCTTTTTCAGGTTCCGATGCGATTAACAGGGCACCCGATGAAATGATGCCCAGTGGATTGAGTCTGAACATATCACATAACGTCCGCGTTATGTTTCCATACAGGACTGGTGGGTTTCCGAGAAGTTTATCCAAATAGACGGTCACGCCTAACTCAGCAGCCGTTGCCAACTCGTAGGCGGCGGTTGTGACACCCCCCTCTGTAACATCGTGCATAGCGTGTACGCCGCCTGTGGCGGTTGCGATTTGGGCATCCTTTAGCACAGAAATTCCGGGATCTATGAGATAGTTCTTCGCCTGTTCTAAAAATTGCACATCGCATTTTTCACGCAACTGCTCTTCACGCTCGCGTGCGATGATTGCTGTTGCTTCAATACCGAGTCCTTTTGTGAGAATTAGGACATCTCCTACACTGGCATCTGCTGAAGTGAACAAGGCATCTTTGTGGGTAATCCCCATCATCTGTCCTATGACAACAGGTTGTGTTACGGCTGGTGTAACTTCGGTATGTCCGCCACACAGCGCGATGTCGAACGCCGCACACGCCTGCGTAATTTGTGCCATGATGTCGCGAACCATTGCGGGTGTTGTTGCGGCTTCAGGTAACAATAGCGTTACCAGCAACCATTTCGGTACCGCCCCCATCGCAGCAATATCGTTGCTATTGACGCATACCACGTACCACCCAATATCTTCAGTCGCAAAGGTAATCGGATCGCTGGTTGCAACGAGATAATTATCCCCTAACTCGACGACTGCGGCATCTTCGCCGAGTTGTGGCCCGACAACGACACTTGTGTTTCTATCGTGTGTGGGGAGGAGTTCTTTTAAAAAATCGTGTTTCAGTTTTCCAACAGGCAGGTTCATGTCTTTGACATACTTTTGTAATGTATCGTGGAGTATTGGTGTCCCTTTAACTACGGAGTTTTCGGGGAAATTCTAATTGTGTTCTTCCATACCTGTAGAACCTTTATCAACAACAGCAGGGCTGGAGTGGAGGGAGTCTTTTAATTCGGAGAGAATATCCAGTACTTTATCCAATTGTAATGGATGCTCGGAATTAAGGAGATAAGTGAGATCCTGCGGACTGAGGTTTGTCCATGCGATAAGTCTTTCAATTCCGCCTTGCGCTTCTGCGACATCTTTCATTGAGAGCAGCAGCGTCTCGATGTTGCCATCCTTGTCAAAATCTTGGAGTGCAACTTCCAGATAGCCTTTTGCAAATTCCGGTTGGGCAAGGTCTTTAAGAAGATAATCTTTAAAACGGGTTGTACACTGTTGAAGCTTAATGGCTATACTCATTATGATTGCTCCTTCATTCGTTCTATGAAGTTGTTCCAATAATTTTTCGCTCTGGTAATGTCCCGTTGTTGTGTCCCTTTGGTCCCTCCACAAAGTAGGATAACGATGTCATTTTGAAAAATTCCGAAATAGATGCGATATCCTGGACCGTAGTGGATTCTCAATTCATATAAACCCGCATCCAATCGCCTGAAATCACCGAAGTTACCTGCTCGCAAACGTGTAATTCTATTAGAGAGGGCTATCTGTGCTTTTTCATCTTTAATCCGTGTATACCATTGTCGATATGGATTACGTCCGCTTGGTGTTGTATAGGTGAGAATCTCTCTGGGGCGAATTTGCATATCTTTAAGTATAGAACATTTTTTCCAAATTGTCAATCTTTGGAGGCGACATCAAATAAAAATTTTATAGGTGCGCAAGCCGAAGGAAGGTCCGATAATTGCCCAGATGCTACCGATGACATAATCGCCTAAGATTAGCCCTAAAAAGAGTGGTGCGACCTGACGATGTAACCGTAAACCGCCGTGGCGTAAAATCATCAGCTTTAGGAACCACGCCACGAAGAAGGCGAACCAGAAGTAATCCATAGCGAAACTAATCGCGAGCGCGTAGCCTGCTGGATGGAAGGGCCACCACAAGAAATGCATCCGCATGTACATCATCACGAATGTCAGAAGCGCGCCGATACCCATAAAGCCGATGCCGATCACATTCGGTTCGGTCGGGTTATGTAGCCACCGCTGGAGTCTACTGAACGACTCTCTGCCGACCCAACCCTTGAACCCACCTGCTTTCGCAACCGCACCGTTCCGGAAGGTGATGTCAAGATTTGCCCAGAAGGTTACCAGAATACCGACGATAATCGCGATCAGCATCGCCAACCATAGACGGCGGTTACCCATTCCCGTTGATTCTGCGAGTTTAAACGCCTCAATCTGATTCGGCATCGGATGATTGCGGTAACCGCGATTGAACCAGTAGAAGAGCGACATGATCGTGAGACTGCTCGTGTCGAACTGACGAGTGCCGCCGACTGTCGCCAACATGTCGTGCGGATTGACGTAGTAAATCTCATGAGGTGTGCCGAGTTCCGCTCGGACACGGGTGATCGCAAAGGAGAGTAGGAAATAGATGCCAAAGAAAACGCCCGCAATCCATAGGGACATCCCCGCTATAGAGGCAAAGACACCGAGCGCGACCAGTGAGCCGAGAATCCCTAAGAAAGCGGCACGGTACGGCATCGGTTCGTCCGAATCATCAAGATGCGATTTGAACCCAAGCACCTTTTTCATGACCTCAGTCAGATGACACCGTGTAACCCAAACGGCAAGTAGGAAGAGTGCAATCCACGCACCGTATGCCTGTTCGTTGAGGGCGGGAAAATAGCGTGTTCCAAGTGCCGCCCCAATGACGAATTCTGCTAAGCGAACGACAAAGAAAAACCAGCATGAAAACGAGAGATCCAACGGCAGGAAAAACGCCAATCCCACTGCAAACGGGTAAACGGAGATACGGGTGCCACGAATAACATTCCATGGACGGTCGGTGAAGATGTTTCGGAAGACGGCTGTCCGTTTGATATAAGGGATCTCTGGGAACTGTGGGAAAAGGTAGTGAATCCCGTTAATCACACCGATAACGACGGCAATGCTAAATCCGACCCACATCATCCGATTTTTAAGGAGACTGATGCCGCCATCCTCCGAGAGCCGAAGTGGGAGTTGGATAATCGGATACGCCAACTTTTCCTGTTCCGCCCACCGCTTTCGGACGAGTGTGTTGATGCAGAGCATCATGAACATCATGATCAGGAAGAAGAGTCCCCAGAACAGCAACGGCTTTGTCCAGACTGTAAAGTTGTGGTTTGTATAGAAGGTGGATTCCCCTTCATAAAACCCCTGTAAACTGTGCGCGTCAGAAACAGTAAGCCACGCTGGTAGATACCGAAAAAAGAGCGTTTGCCACTCGTTCTCTTCAGTCGCAAATCGGAACGGATGGGCGATGCTACCGAACATATTTTGCATCGTGTCGTGCCCCGCAAACGTGCAGGAGATCGCGACCATAATATAGATCGCCAGCAGTTCCCCTTGCTGTAGCATCTGTCGCGGTGCGATACGTTTCAATGCAAGATTGGCGACAACACAGACGAACATGATGAAAACGGGTTGGATAAAGAGCGGCAGGCACGAACCGTCGAGGGAGTAATACTTCACCTCAACAAGCGTCATCCAGTAGACATTGACTGGGATGAGCAGGACACCTAAGAGAAGCGAGCGTCCTGTAATCCGTGATGATGGAATTGAAGTTTCACGATCTTTCATATTTCTAACTATGGGGATTTGGTTACTGTTCTGCTGCGTTTCGCAGTGATTTTCAGCGAATCCCAACGCGACTGGAGAGATCTGTAATTCTTAAGAGGATAGGCACGAGGGTGGTTTCCCCTACAATCAATCATAGCCAAAAACGGTTAGACTTAACCGGAAACCACCGCGGAACGTAGTGGAGCGGTGCCCAGATTCAATAGTTTAAAAAAAGCGGTAGGTTTTAACGATCTCTGAGATGACACTGGCTCTGTTTTTCCAATTCATGCGAGCGGGCGGAATCAGATAGATGCCGTCGATTGCGCATTCATTTTGATTACGGATCTCCTGAACCAATTCCAAACACAGTTGCATACCAAGTTCATGCCCAGCGGTATCTCCAATATCCCGGAACTTGTCAACAATAAACTGCGGGATGTAAAGTCCCAAATTGTCGCGTAGATAGGATGCACTTCGGAAACTCGTGAGAGGTAGGATACCGTAGAGGATCTTTATATCGAGATGTTCCGTTGCTTGCTGGACGCGTACAATATCCTCATAGGTCCACACGGGTTGTGTGTAGGCAAACTTCGCGCCATGTGCCACTTTATTTGTAAGGTGTTTGACGTGTGGCTGCAGATTCTCTGCAATCGTGAAGCCACCGCCATAATAGAAACTGCACGGCTCCCCGATCGACGATCCATTGAC
>JAAXHD010000310.1:9645-19077 GCA_012271015.1 Candidatus Poribacteria bacterium
AGAAGATGAGATTGCATACTGATGAGATTACGGGATCGGGTCGTCCAGTGGATAAGCGTCGGGATCTGGGTCGCCTGCTGGAGTCGATACGCTGTGGCGACAGCTCCAATGTTCACTGCAGCACCAGAATTGTCGGTTACATCAAATAAATCTACGCCGGTTGCCGCGAGATTTTTTGCTTCTTTCAACATCGCTCGCAATTGCGGAAAAGTGTTGGCGCGCATCTCTACACTTACAATGTGTTCGCGCGTTTCAAATACTTGTTGGACAGGATTATCGGTTGGTGCTTTAGACGTTGACGTAATTGTGGGGAGGACAAAAATACGTTGCTCCCGTTGAACAGGTTCACGTCCTGCGATAGCCTGTCGAATTTTTGCTGTGTATGCCGGAGTTGTGCCGCAACAGCCACCGATCATGTTCGCGCCAAGTTCAACTAATTTGCCAACATAGTCCCTGAAAACGTCAGCCTCGACTGTGTAAGAGACGGCAATTTCACCCTGTTCTACTCTCGGATTTCCAGCATTCGGTTGTACGGCAATGGGGGCTTTGATAACGGGGGCAAGCAACTCCATCGCCTCAACGAGATCATGTGGTCCTCTGCAATTGATGCCGACTGCGTGCGCGCCGAGTTGTTCTAACTCTTGTGCAAAGACGCGTACATCTAATCCCGCGCCTACAGTTCCGCCTGAAACGCCGCTGATTTCAACGACAACAGGGACATCATAGGTGAGTGCCTGCTTTGTAGCGATTTCTGCCTGTTTGGGAGAGACAAAAGTTTCGAGTACGAGTAGATCAACGCCTTGATCGACGAGCGCGTCCATCTGTTCCTTGAAAAGCCGTCGGATTGCCTTCGTGGATGGAGTCGGAGTATCTAAGATTTGGAACGGGAGTTGACCGACAGAGCCAGCAACATAGCATGTCTCTTGTGCCGCCGCTCGCGCCAGCACTACGCCTGTTCTGTTAATTTCTTCAACCTGTTCAGCCAAGCCGTGGATTGCTAATGCTTCTCTGTTTGCTTGATAGGTATTCGTCTGAATAACATCAGCACCCGCATCAATGTAGGCGCGATGAACCGCTACAACTTTCTCAGCATGTTCTGTAGAAATATTGCAGGCATCGACGCACTGTAAATGTGAAGGAATCCGTTTGCGAAGTTCGGTTCCGATAGCACCGTCACACACCAGAATCTGGTGGGCGAGGGCTTCCATAAAGTTATCCCGTCTTGAGTTAATAGCCATCTAAGAGAAAAGCGCGCTTAGAAAGCGCGCCTTCCTATGTTTATGAGGGAGTTTCTACTTAATTATTTCTCCCGCACTTTCGGTTGGGATATAATAATAGCCAAAGATAATACACATCTCATCTTCAGACGTGAGTCCAAATATAAGGGGTTCGTCCGTGTCGTAGTTGTTATGGGTACACTGGAACTTGAGTGTGTCGGCTGCATCTAAGCGAAGAACCGGATCGAAAGGGGTAATCGGGGCATCATCATAAGAGATACTCCGATGTAGCAGATCGCCTGTTGATCCCTGAAAAATCTCGAACAGTTCCCCGTGCCGATGCATGTGAGATGTCAGCAGAAAGACGTTCAAATCTGTTCCTGCATCGTGTCCACGGCGCTCCAACTCATCTTCAACGTACCACGTCATTTTAGCGACACGTGTTGTTCCGGGTGGGACGTTAATTGACCGATTAGAAACGAAGATTTCAACCGCTTCGTATTGGACTTCCTCCTCCGGAATCGTGTAGATATTGACGTAAGTTTCACCAAGCAGCGTTTCGTCGCCGAGCAGATTGATGTAGTGGGAGTTGAGATCGTAAATGGTATCACCGGGGAGCCGTAACCCTACACCCTCCGGGAACGCAAAGAGGGTATCATCTGTTTGTGTTCCGACAACGAAAAGTCTGTCAACCCCGAAATTCCCAAGTACCAGCGGATCTTCAGTATCAAGTTCACGGAACTCATCTTCCGGATTCACACCGATTCCGGGTGTAATGCCTCTCTCTGGCACACCTTGTACCAAACCTTCTTCCGTGAATCGATATAAGATGAAGTGATGGCTACCAGCAGGATAGAAAATCTCTACTCTATTGATAAAGATATCTCCCTCTACGGGATCCCCATTTTCATCTCTGATTTGGGTGGCGTAGTAAATTTCCCGTTCGGTGCCGGGTTCAATTTTGAACGGCGGCAAATGGAGTTGATAGCCTTCCCCAGGCGCGGGAGGCGCAGGGGGTTCAAAGACTTCATCAGGATCGCGTAGAACACCGAGGTCTCCGATACCGGCTATTTTGCCGGTCTGTGGTGCCCCTGCCTCGATCCATGTCCGAACCGCATCTATCTTACCAGTGTGGAGTACGCCGCCACCGAACGGCATCCGCTGGCCCTGTTCTGACACTGTTGGTCCCATCAATTTCGTCAAGAGAAAACTGTTCTCTGGGTTCCCTGGGTCAACGAGTTTCATACCCGCTGCTGCCGCCGCGGGATTCTGTGGGACAACTCCAACCAACTCTTCGTAGGAGAGACCATAGGTGAGATTCAAACCAAAGGCGTTTGCAGGCGCGGCATGACAGACGCTGTTCGCACAACTCTTATCAAAGACGGCCTCCTGAATGTCGTGATACGTGGAGTTTTCATTCGGGGCAGTTTGTCCGAAACTGTTACTCACGCGAACGAGGTCCAAGACGTTGACAATCCCGTCGCGGTTCACATCAGGATCCTGTTCTGCATTGCGATCCCTGGGTTGTCCGAAAGAACCAGCGACAAACACTAAGTCTTGGATGTTCACGACACCATCTTTATTAACGTCTTCCAACAAGGTAGGGAGATTACTGTGTCCAAACACCAAAAGCGACACGCCGCCCACCAGTAAGAGGATGAGTGTGGAGTACGTTATTTTTTTTAAGATCATTGACAATTTAACCTCCAGATATTGGATGTTAACGCAATTCATTCTGCGTCATGTTTTTAAAAAGTTCAGTTTCTGATATAAAACGGTATTTTAAAAGTGTCCATGCGGCAAAAAATCCATCCGACCAAAATCGGAGTTTTTTGCCTTCCTTCTTCGTGCGCGGGAAATAGGAAACCGGCACCTCATAAATACGATAACCCGCACGCAAAATTTTTGCTGTGACCTCCGGGCAAAATTCAAATCCCTCACACGTTAAATCTAAACGTGTTATGAGTTCTGTTGAGAAGGCTTTGTAGCCTGTCGATTCATCCGTAATTCGGCATCGGTAAAGAAGATTTGTATAGATAGCGAGAATGCGATTCGCTATGAAATTATGAAGGCTGGCGTTCCCTCGTCCGTTCAGGAACCTTGACCCGTAGACGACGTGGACGCTCTCCTTTTCAAATGGCTCCACAAGTTCAGGTAGATCCGCCGGAGCCAATTCCATATCTGCATCTTGAATAACGACCACCTCTCCTTTCACGTATGGAAGTCCGCTCCGAATTGCGAAACCCTTGCCCCTGTTCTCTTGGCAGTGCACGACAGTCAATTCATAAGTCGCACGCAACGCCTCAAGCATCTGGTGTGTCCCGTCGGTGGAGCCGTCGTTAACGACAATAATCTGCGTCTCAAATGGTAGGACACGTAGTGCCTCCAGCACTTGTCCGATTGTCTGCTCTTCGTTAAACGCAGGAATGATTACGGATATCATTCTTTTAACTATTAAATCTGGTCACCGCTCCACTACGTTTCGCGGTGGTTTTCGGTTAATTCCAACCACCCCTGGGTTGTGAAGGGCTTCAGCGAATCCAACCCAGCTGCAACTTCACCAGAAACCTGCCCGAAACGTAGTAGAGGGCAGCCCAGAGGCCCATAGTTAAAAAATTAAAGTAGAGACTTCACCATACCGCCGTCTACCTGAATTGTGGTTCCCGTTATGTAACTGGCGCGTTCCGATGCCAGAAAAACGACTAAGGTTGCAAATTCATCTGGATCGCCAATTCTACCGAGCGGAATATCTGCAGTCATATTTGCGAGTGCCTCATCAAACGTGATGCCACCCTCTTCCGCACGGACGGTCGCGAGTTGTCGGATGCGATCGGTGAAGATAATGCCCGGACAGACATTGTTAACAAGGATTTTATCTGGTGCTAATTCCGTTGCGAGGGTCTTCGCGAATCCAATCACGCCTGTCCGTGCCATATTGGATAGCATAAGTCCGTCAACAGGCTGTTTAACCGAGACAGAAGTGAGATTGATGATCCGTCCACCGCCGCGTGCTTGCATCGTTGGCACAACAGCGTGACAGAGGTTTATCGTGCTCATCAGGTTCAACTGAACAGCGTCTTGATAGTCTTGCGCTTCCAAGTTATCAAACCGTCCGGCTCTGGGTCCACCAGCATTGTTGACTAAAATATCAATACCACCGAAGTGTCCTATCGCTGTGCTAATAAGATTTTCAACCTGATCTGGTTGACTAACGTCGGTCGGTACCGCTAAAACTTCAGTGCCAGTCTGGTTGCGAATTTCATCTGCTGTTGCTTCCAGAGCATCATTATCTCTTGCACAGATAGTGACCTTCGCTCCCTCGTGTGCTAAACCGAGAGCAATAGCGCGCCCAAGCCCTTTGCTTGAGGCACCTACAACTGCAATTTTATCCGTGAGTCCAAGGTTCATACGTTATTTAATATGGGCTTGCAAGCTGCGCCCGACATCCTTTCAAAAACAGAATCAAAGTTACGCGGTTAAGTATAACACTCAAGAGATGCAATGTCAAGCGCAATTTTTGTTGCTTGGAAAACCGTAAACGCGGTTTTTTGATACTATTTCCTTATGAGCATCTTACGCGTTGCGGTGAAGTCCCCGGCAGACAGCGTATAAAAATAAACCCCACTCGCCACACGTTCTCCCTGTTCGTTGCTGCCATCCCAATACGCCGCGCGGCTACGTTTCTGGTATATTCCCGCGGATTGATGTCCTAACGCCAACGTCCGTACCAATGCTCCATCCATGAAGTAGATACGCAACGTTATGTCCGCAGACTCAGATAACTGATAGGGTATCCACGTCTCTGGATTAAAAGGGTTCGGATAGTTCGCGAAGAGCCGGGTTTCTGTTGGAATTGCTAAGGTTGTAAGGAGTTGTTCAAGCACAACAATCCCTCTTTTTGCCACCTCAACATTGAGGTGTGAAGAACCAACGTGGAGATCATAATTTTTCGCTTGTGTTATCCATTTCTGTAAGTCTGCGGTTGTGAACCCAGGCATTTCTTGGATATGTAACGCCGGTGCTGCCCGTACATCACTTAACAAACTGGCAACCAAGAGGAGATCGGCAATATTGACAATCCCATCTCTGTTAACATCCGGATTTGGGTGAACCCTGCCAACGATAGTTTTGCCGAAATTTGAAGCAACCAATACGAGGTCTGCTACGTTGACTGCTCCATCTCTGTTGACATCGGCGTTGTTTCCAGACACTAAGGCGTTCACGGCTCTGAGTGTGTAGTCCTGCCGTGTAATATTTCCGTGGATGTCAATCACTTGGAGGACGACATTGTTGATTTGCTGTCCCGTTAAGGTCGGCGTGCTGAATTCAAGGAGACTGCTTTGCGTGTGTACGTCCTTACAGCTGTGTAACTTGACACCGGGTGCTGGGTCCAACACGGTCGTCGGCACCAGTAACTGCGCTTGGTGGATACCATCTACATCACTGACGGCAAATTGGAGCGTGAAGTTTCTCGCGTTTCGGGAGTACCTTGAAGGCGTGAGCATCTGAATCGTTGTCGGTTCATCAAAGGCGGTTTGACCGGTGTTAAAAAAGCGATTGGCATTCAGCCAACTAGCGGCACACTTCGACAATCGGTCGGGTGCTGCGCCGTAGGACATAAGGTGCGCCGGATTGCGAAAGTCATGCTCTAAGCCGAAAGCGTGTCCGAGTTCGTGGGCTGTTACAACGACACCATACGCCCCCTCGAAACACACACCCGAGGCAGGGATCACCGCGCGGCCCCCTCGAGCCCTGACCGAGAGTTCATTTTCGAACCAATTGCCGCCACCAACCCCGCATTTGTCTGTCGCACCAATGAATTCACTACTGATGTCTGCGACGATGAGGTAGACGTGTTTTCCCGTGTCAAACAGAGACGCGACCTCATCGTAGACCTTGTTTGCAGTATCCGTATGGTAATATCGGTCTCTGAACTGCCCCTCAACTCGGTATGCAAGCATCTGACCATTTGCATCGGTTTCATACGTGAAGGTTTTCCGACCGAATCCGTTAAGGTCCATCTGGTCTGCATAAAAGTGTTGGACGCTCCTTATGAGTGTATCCACCTTCGTCCAGATGCTCGGTTGCATGTTCCGATCGCGCGGAAGGAAATAGATAATCCGCACCATATCCGGAGTAATAGAACGATAGGGTGTGACATCCCAGAGTCGGAGCGTGCTGTCCGTACCACCGCTGATCAGCGAACTTCCGTCCAGAGAAAAAGCGGTACCCCTGACCCAATCTGTGTGTCCCGTGAGGGTAACAATATTCTCACCGATATCAACTGTCCAGAGGTGTATAGATTTGTAACTTGTTGCGGCAAGTGTACTGCTATCAGGCGAAAAACTAATCTCAGAGATTGTACCGTTAGAGATGAGCGTCCCGCGCTGTTCCCAATTCGGTACATTCCATAACTTAACCTGTCCTGCATACCCAGCCCCCGCAAGGATTTGGTTATCTGGGGAGAACTGAACAGTATAGACGGCATCCGAATCAGCATGAAGTTGCGTAACAACCCCGTGGTTTTGAAGATCCCAGACGTTAACCTGTCCGCTGTTATCTCCGGTGGCGAGTAGCCTATCATCGCTGGAAAAAGCAACCGCCCAGACCCATTCGCGGTGCGGAAAGGTAGCTATTTGGTTAAGAGTATAGGGGTCCCAGAGTTTTGCATGTCTACCTCCAATTGCTATCATTTTGCCGTTTGGAGAGAAGGTGACTGCTTTAACTTGTGAACGGGTACGATCAGTAATATGATCACGGGTTGCGATATGGTGTTTGTGGATGACATTCCACAATTTCAGGACATAATCGTCCCCGCCGCTGGCGAGAAGCCTGCCGTCTGGTGAGAAAGCGATGGAATTAACGATATCATCGTGGCGACCTAACGTTACCACGGTATCGTTCCGTAGATTCCACAACTTTATTTCGCCGTTATCCCCAGCACTGGCAACGAGGAAAGGATTCACCGGAGAATATGCAACCGTTAGGACGCTACTGCCGTGTTTAAGTAAGGTGTGTTCTTGCTGCGCAGTAGCAGTGAAGGGTAGCGTTAGCAACGCAGCGATTGTGAAAAACAGATGCTTGAATGATCGCATAGGAGGAACTTCTTGGGAACCCGATAACCTCTTGCCCCGAAATCAGCGAGCTTCAACCATGGGAACATTCCATTTTTCGGCACACTCGCGGAGTTGTTGGTAGATGGTATTGGGTATATCAATGCCGTCTGCGAGGCGGTGTGCTCGAGTATTCGCTTCAAAATCACCGGAGACTAACACTTCATCGAAACCGGGAGCAGGTGGTGTCGTCTTGATTGCGTCCAAAAACGCACGAACCCCTCTTTGGTATTCTTCAAGCCGTGTGAACGCATTGACATCAATCACCTGCATGTAGAGACCGCCCATCTGTCCAGCCTCAACGTTAAACGTACCTCCCAATCCACCGAGCAGACAGACGAAAAGGGAGAGCGCATAGCCTTTATGCCTGCCGAAAGCAAGGAGATGCCCGCCATCGCGGTACTCAGCGGTTTTTACAGTGGGATTTCCGTCTTTGTCGACAACACACCCCTCTGGCAAATCTCGATTTTCGCTGTCAGCAACGTAGGTTTTACCGTTTGCAATCATACTGGTCGCGAAGTCGATAAGGAACGGCACATCATCACCTGTAGGGACACCGATGGCGATCGGATTCGTACCGAGCGCACCAACCGCACCACCGAAGGGGAGGATGCGTCCACCGCCTTTTGAACCGCCACCGACAGTGATGATTCCAATATATCCGGATTCAGCGGCTTCTTGCGCGTATTCTCCGACTCTGCCAATATGTCCCGTCCGAGTAAGCGTCGCGAAACAGGTGCGTGCAGTTTTCGCTTTTTCGATCGCACGTCGGACCGCGTAGCGGGCAGTATAGTGCCCGAAACCGTTTCCACCATCAATATGGAGTGTATTGTCGGTTTCTCGTAGCACCTCCGGCTCGGCATCGGGACGGATACCGCCACCCTCAATCCCGTCGAGGTAGGAGGGAATCCGAAGCACGCCGTGCGAATCGTGTCCAGCGAGATTCGCTTTTATCAAAATCTCGGCAACGTTATCGGCGATGTGCTGCGGTGTACCTGCCGCCACAAATAAGGTGTTTGTGAATGCCTGAAGATGTACGGCTTCAAATATGTGCCTTTCCACAATGCGTTCCCTCCTATTTTATTCTCGCAACAGAGTTACGAGAGCGGACCGTAATGTGCCTTGTCGTCTTCTTCAACGGTGTCCTCGCTGATGGAAATGCCGAGTTTGTCTGCGCATTCTTGAAGTTGATTGTAGATGGTGTCGGGGATCTCAATCCCATCCACTAACCGTTGTGTGCGGAATTGATGTTCAAAATCACCGGGAACGAGGACTTCGTCGAAGCCGGGTGCTGGCGGTGTGGATTTGATGCCGTCTAAGAAAGCGCGCACACCTTTCTGGTATTCCTCAACCGGTGTGAAAGCGTTGACATCGATGGCTTGCATGAAAATGCCGTTCATTGTGCCCTGCTCTACATCATAAGTTCCTGCCAAGCCACCAAGGAGACATGTGAGCATAGCAAGGGCGTAACCTTTATGTTTCCCAAACGCGAGAAGCGAACCGCCATCGTAGAAATCAGCGGGTTTGACGCTCGGCATTCCGTTTTTATCAAGAATACAACCCTCCGGTAAGTCGATGCCTTTGCTCCGTGCAACCTGTATCTTACCTTCGGCAACCATACTCGTGGCATAGTCAACGATAAACGGACTGTCATCGCCGGTCGGCACACCGATGGCGATCGGGTTCGTCCCGAAAGCACCTTCCGCGCCACCAAAGGGGACAGTGGGTCCTCTGCCTCTACCGCCGCCACCGGTGGTAACAATTGAGATACATCCGGCTCTCGCCGCCGCTTCTGCATACTCACCCAAACGTCCAATATGTCCAGTGTTAATGATACTGACAGAGCAAGAGATAGCGGTTTTTGCCTTTTCTATCGCTTTACTCATAGACCAGCGTGAGACGTAGTGTCCGAAGCCGCGTTGTCCATCGACACGTAAGGTATTCGCTGTCTCTGCGAGAACTGTGGGTTCGGCGGTCGGATCGAGTTGTTTGGTATCAATGCCGCGTAAATACGCCGGAACACGCAGCACGCCGTGTGAGTCGTGACCCGCGAGGTTGGCATTGACGAGGATTTCGGAGACATCCTCTGCGATGTGCCGCGA
>JAAXHD010000401.1:0-1370 GCA_012271015.1 Candidatus Poribacteria bacterium
TTCTTTCAAGGGTTCTCTGAGGACGTAGCGGACACACACGGCATCGTCTATACACCCCAACCCATCGTGGATTTCATGGTGAACAGCGTGGGGTATATCTTGGAAACCGAGTTCGGTCGGTCGCTCTCGGATACCGGGGTACACGTCATCGATCCGTTCGTCGGGACGGGGAACTTCATCGTCCGTCTCATGCAGGACATCCAAGGCACGGCGTTAGAGGAAAAATACCGCCACGAACTCCACTGCAACGAGGTGATGCTTCTGCCCTACTACATCGCGAGCCTGAACATCGAACAGGAGTACTACCAGCGCACCGGAACGTATCTACCGTTTGAAGGCATCGCGCTTGCAGATACCTTCGAGTTGCTTGAGCAGGAGCAAGGAGAACTTTTCACACAGGAAAACACAGCGCGCGTGGAGCGACAGAAAGCGGCAGATATGTTCGTCGTTATTGGCAACCCGCCTTACAACGCGGGACAGGTCAACGATAGTGACAACAACAGAAATCGGAAGTATGAAACAATGGATGCCCGAATCACAGACACCTACGCTGCAGATTCCAAAGCCACGCTCAAGAGTGCGCTCTACGATCCATACATCAAGGCGATTCGATGGGCATCTGACCGTATTGGAGACGAAGGCGTTGTTGCCTTTGTCACGAACAATGGGTTTCTCGAGGGTTTAGCGTTTGATGGGATGCGGAAACATCTATCAGCGGATTTCGACGCGATTTACATTCTGGATCTGGGAGGCAACGCACGGAAAGGATTAAAGGTCTCCGATGCAAACGTATTCGGCATTCGGGTCGGGGTGAGTGTCAACTTGTTTGTGAAGAATAGGGAAAAATCATTAGAGAAACCCAATATCTTTTATTATCGGACCGATGATTTGTGGAACAAAGAAAGGAAGTTTAATTTTCTTAGCGAACATCAACACATCGGAAAAATAGAATGGAATTCAATTCAACCGGATAAACAGTACACGTGGTTAACCGAAGGGCTCCACCCCGAATTTGATACCTTTATCCCGATCGGGACTAAGGAGGTGAAGGCAAGTAAAGGCGTAGCAGCGGGGGTGATTTTTAAAATTTACTGTAGAGGTGTGGTGACGAACCGCGACGCTTGGGTTTACAACTTCAATCGAGATACCCTTAGCAAGAATATTCGGGGAATGATTGACACCTATAACGTAGAGGTGGATAGGTGGAATCGTCGAGATAACCAACGGGTGAATGTCAATGATTTTGTGATGTATGATGACACAAAGATTAAATGGGATCGAGAATTACGTCAACACTTGCAACGGGGCAGACCTGCCGAATATGCGGAACACAAAATACGCAATTCACTCTACCGTCCCTTTACAAAATC
>JAAXHD010000401.1:1459-1777 GCA_012271015.1 Candidatus Poribacteria bacterium
GAGGACGGCACAAACCGACAAGAAAACATCACTGATTGGGCGTTGACGGAATTCCGAACCCACTACGGCGACGACACCCTCACCAAGTGGGACATCTTCCACTACACCTATGGTCTCCTGCACCATCCCACCTATCGCGAGAAATACGAGATGAACCTCAAGCGCGATCTCCCACATATCCTCTTCACCGAAGACTTCTGGGGATTCGCTAATGCAGGCGCGGCGTTAGCAGATCTCCACGTCAATTACGAATCCGCTCCCAAATACGACGGACTGAAATATATCGAAACGGAAGGAATGACGGTGGATTGGCGCGTC
>JAAXHD010000401.1:1783-8429 GCA_012271015.1 Candidatus Poribacteria bacterium
GGCAACCGTTCAGCGTTGGAGTGGGTGGTGGATCAGTATCGCGTCAAGACGGACAAACGGAGCGGTATCGTCAACGACCCGAACCGTGCCGATCAGCCACGATATATTGTGGATTTAATTGCGCGTGTTATCAATGTGAGCCTAAAGACGGTAGAAGTTGTTGAAAATTTGCCTTCCCTCTCCTCCTGATTACTGCCAAACCTAAAGGACAGTTGTCAATCAAGGTAGGGCATAATCCTCGCCATCCTATAATCCTGTAAATCCTGATTCAGACAGCAGATGTATCAAGAAGTGCTAACCTTTAAGGCGACCAGAGGACGTATGTCGGCATATCGAACAGTGTGCCGATAAGTGCCCAACCGCCTACGAACACATAGTCGCCCATCACAAGTCCTAAGAAGAATGGGATTGCGCGTTGGTGTGCGCGTAAACCGAAGATCGAGACAATAATGACCTTTATCATCCAGCCGATATAGACGGAGAACCAGAAATCAGCGAGACCGCCCCACGTCGCCGCTGTCATCACGTATCCAATCGGATGGAAGGGCCACCAGATAAATTTATGCCGCAGGAAATAGAGAATCCACGTCATCCCGGCACCAATCCCCATGGATTGTGTACCATCCCAATTCGGACCGGTCGGATTGTTTAGCCACCGTTCTAAGCGTCTACCGAAGACTTCTTCACCGATACCGACGATGTAACCGTGTACGGCGAATGCCCCCGTCTCATAAAGGAGATAGAGGAACGCCCAAAATGATGCGAGTGTACCGATGACAATTGCAAACATCATTACCCAGACCAGTTTTCGGCTATTGATGCCTGCACGTTCTGCGAGTTTGAATCCTTCTAATTGGTTTGGCATCGGATGCGAAACATTGAGCCGATTGAGCCAGTAGTAAAAGGAAATGATTGTGAGATTCCCGGTCCCAACGAATCGCGCACCAAAGGTGACGACCATCAACCGGGCTGGATCGAGGGCGAGAATCTCGTGTGACGGTGGACCGAATTCGGCGCGCACGCGTGTCACACCGAGTGCCATCACAGTGAAAATGACAATAAAGCCGAGCACACCGCCCAAGGACATACCCGCCTTTATCGAAAATAGCGTGAGTCCGATACTCCCAAGGATTAATCCAGCGACCGCAACTCGGTAAGGCATCGGTTCATTTGAATCGTCATACGCTTTTTGGCTCATGAAACAATTCTTGATGACATCAAGAAGGTGTCTCCGAGTTCCCCACAGTGCCAAGATACCGACAGCAAGCCATGCACCACCGGCGCGTTCCGCAAAATAGAGTTCGCCTTCACCCATCATCCCCATACGAACAATCCGTTCCGCTTTGCCAAACAGATAGAAAAACCACGCTGACATCGAGATGTCCAATGGCACGAAGAAGGTTAGCCCTATAATAAAAGGGAAGATAGATAAAGGGAGCCACCCGACGGCGTTCCACGGTTTGTCCGTGAATAGATGTTGAATAGAGTAGGAACTGAGTTGGATAGCGGGGATTTGAGGAAATAGATAGCTCAATCCTACGAGGATTTCAATACCAGCGGCAACCGAAAAGCCTATCCACATCGTGCCGTTTTTGTAAAAACTTTTCCGTCCTTGTGCCATCTGCAGCGGTAATTGGATTATCGGATACGCCAACTTTTCACGTTCCGTCCACTGCACACGGATGACGCTATTGAGACATATCAGTGTGAACCAGACGAGCGTAACAAACCCGGTCCAGACCAAAATTGGCACCATCCAGCCGCGTAAATGCTTCGGAAGGTAGAAGCTCAAGCCACCCTTGAAGTAGGCGTCCAGGGCATAGTCCTCAGGCACAAACCACGTCGGGATGTAACGCCAAAAGAGAGATGACCATTCGTTTTCGATAGTAGCGAACCGAAACGGATGAGCGAGGGTGCCAACCAAAAAGGTCATCATTGAGTGTCCGCCGATGGTGGATACCATGACGACCATGATATAGATAACAAGAAGTTCCTGTGGGGTTAGGGCGGTACGCGGTGAGAGTTGTTTCCAAGCGAGGTTGAAACCAATGACAGCGAAAAGTGTGAAAACTGCGTTGAAGAAGAGCGAGACGAAATTAAGAAGAAATTGAGGCTGAATCATCTCCGCCGCGTAGGCGAGCCAATAGGCGTTCCCGATAACGAGAAGTGTACCAATCAGGAGTGCGCGGAGCGTAATTCCAGATGTAAAGGACGCGTGAGATTTTGACATTTTAAATAGTGGTGTTTTTGCTTGGGGTGTTTTTGATAGGGTATTTCTGCGTATTTCTGCGGATGTCCCCAATTTTCAGTACTCAGCCATCAGCAGAAATAGTTATCTGCTATCGGAACCTATCATCGAATAAACACGGCTAACAGGTTCCGTTGACAGGGCAGTTTCATCTACCGATTATGACGGCTGACAGCTCTTTTATTTTTTCAAAACGCCCCACGTTAGTGCGAGTTTGCCTGAAGGTTCGACGGCTAATACTTCATTAAAGTTTCGGTTTGGAAACCCAAGTCTTTAGACTTGGGAGGAAAAACCGTCTATGACCTTTTTCACCATAAAGGTTTTGATGCAGTGGTTGCTGAGAAACTTAGACCGAGTAACATGGTGAAGAACCGCCACCTTGCCAAGTCGATTGCTGATGCGTCTTGGGGGATGTTCTTTGACTGGTGCCACTGGGTAGCAAAGCGCGAGGGTAAACATTTCCATCAAGTGCCGCCGCATCATACGAGTCAAACCTGTTCGGAATGCTGTCAAAAATCGCCACTCAAACTGAAGTTGTCTGAACGCGTGTTCCATTGTAAATCCTGTGGTTTAGAACTCGACCGCGACCACAACGCGGCGTTAAACATACGTTTCAGGGCGGCTTGCGCCCTTCGTGGAGAGGTATGGGATACCATCCTCTATGAAACGAGAAACCCACTACTATTGCGGGCTTGTTGGGGCTAACGCTTTAACAAGCCCAAGTCTTTAGGCTTGGGTACATTGACCAATTTACACGCTTTACACAACAACTGAAGGTTATCGGGAGTGTTGACACCTCCTTTGGAGTTCACTACAATATGGTCGATTGCCATGTTACGAAATGCGGATACCGTTTGACAGCCATTGCATCTACCTTCCTGAAGTCCAAATAGTATATGCTTATCGGTTCGCTCCTGATCGTAAAGTTCGGGGTTGCCCTTTCGGTGGATAATGTTCTTGATAATACCGTGCTGTTCAAGCCGCAGTTTGGTAAGTCTAAAAGATTTAGGACTTAAATCAATACCAATCCAGTGCCGTTGTAAACGTTCCGCGGCAATACAGGTCGTAGCACACCCGCAGAAAGGGTCGAGTACTATATCGCCCGGATTGCTGCTGGCACGGATAATTCGCTCTAACAAAGCGATCGGTTTCTGTGTGGGATAGCCAATCCGCTCTTTATTTCGTGCCGTTAAGTTGGGAATATCCACCCAGATGTTATTTAGCGTTTTGCCTTTCTGTTCGTCAAGATACCGTTTATATCGGGGAACATTTCCGGGTCGCGTTTGCACGACGCGTCCGGCTTCGATCTCCTCTAACATCCGAGATTCCGCCCATCGCCATGTTCTGGTAACTCCCATTACCTCATAGGTAAGGTGAGAATCGGGATCTTGGATCTGAGCGGTTATAGAGGTATGCGATACGAGGCGTCCGGTGCCGGGTTCAACGTAATAATACTGACGTTTGGTTTTTTCGTCAAGATCCTTCATATCGTAGGGGATCGTGACGGCATCAGGATTCCAAACAAAATCGTTGCTTTTTGAGTACCGAAGGATGAGATCAGAGTCTCGCGCCAGCCTTTTTTTAAGATTCCCTTTGCTGGTTACAGCTCTTTGCCAAACAATCTCATTCCTGAAGTTATCTTTCCCGAAAATGCCGTCCATCATCATTTTCAGGTAGTGACTTGCGTTGTCATCGCAGTGGAGATAGATGGTTCCTGTCGGTTTCAGGATTCGATACATCTCCAGCATGCGGATACCCATCATAATCAGATAGGCTTTCATGGACTTTCCATGCGTGAATTCAGTAGTGCTGATGGCGTGGTAAAGATCGGGTGCTTTCTCTGCCAGTTCACCGTGCCACGCGCTCTCTAAATCATTTGGCGTCCAGGAATCTTTGAATGCGGCACCTGCTGCTTCACTCTCTGTGGATGCCTCAAAGGTTCGGTTGGAGTTGAAAGGTGGGTCCAGATAGATCAGATCAATGGTATCAGCGTCAAGTCCACGAAGCACATAGAGATTGTCACCTTCAAAGATGGTTCGGTTCTCGACATTCATTCTATCACCTACGATGCCGTGCAGGTATATTTAGAGGCGCGCCTGCAGAGCGCGCCTCTGGAAGGGATAACGTTTATTGACGTGCTTTGAGAGTACCCCATGTCACAGCGAGTTTGCCGTTGGGCTCAACAGCGAGTCCCGTGTCAGATTTGAAGTTCTGGTTGACTTCAGCTTCGTCAAGGACTCTGTCGTAGACACTGAATTCGTCTATGATACCGCTAAACACACCGAATTCACCATCGGCTCTACCATCTAAGCCGATAAACATGTGAATACTTGCCCAATCATCCTCAGGGAATTGGGCAAGATTCAGCACTCCCTCAGCCGTCGCTTCGCCATCAACGAAGAATTGCACCTTACTATCTTCCGGTGTACCCGCGACGGCGATGTGGTGCCACTTGTTATCGTCAATGTTGTTTCCTACATCTTCGACGTTGCCGACCCAGCCGGTGTCGAGGTTAAGGACGCTATTGCGAACCCATAGGGTCTTGGGACCCTTGTCATCGGTACCAGGACCGCCTGTTTTGGCGCAGATGACACCAGGACCGGAATTGTCGGTCTTTATCCATGCCGACCACGTGAAATCGACGTTGAAATCGAACGCTTCTGGACTGTCGATTTCGACAAAATTCGCCTCGTCTCCATCGAATTCCAATGCGTCGCCGATTTTACCGCCGACTTTTTTGGGACTGCCGTTGATGGTTCCATTGTAATTGCCGGTTCCGTCCTTAACGGTCTTTCCGTCAAGGTTGTTTGCATCGAAACTCCAATAACTGACCAGTCCATCTTCGACGATTTGGGCGGATAGGTTGGTTGTGATGAAACTAATCGCGAGGATTAGTAGCACGAAATTAGCCTTTTGGAACATAGCTGAATCTCCTTTAATTCGTTTATGTATGAGAAACGTGCAAGCGAAGCCTTACGCTGGAGTGTCTTCTATCCTCTAAAAATTTTCCTGAGAATCAGAAACGCGCCGCCAACGACGATGATGAACAAGGCGACGGAAAATAGGAAGGCGAAGATTGCTTGCAAAATTTGAAAGAGAATCAGGATACACGCAACAAAAATAACGATCCCGAATATGACGAGTAAAATTGTTCCCATACGTTAATGTATATGTGGATATTAATCCACGTTGTGAGTCGTTGTCAGCGTTATGCGAAGCAGGCGAACTGACAACTCTATTAGTAGCGTGCTTTCAGCGCGCCCCAAACGGTTGGAAGTTTGCCAGTCGCCTGAACAGCGAGGATTTCATCGGGTGTGCACTCGTCAGCCGTCTCGCAAATTGCCCAATTGTCAAATGAGACAATGGTCAGCGCGGGTGCGCCTCTGCTTGAACCACCGTTGAGTCCAACTTGTCCGCTTTCAGGTCTGACATTCCCGAAGTCGAGTTTACTTTCAAGAAGCCAATCTTTGGGTTCGTCTTTGCCATCTTCCCAGATTTTGCCGGTAAATCCGCTCTTGGATATTTCTGCCTTCATCCAGTACCAAGTGCCGATTTCTACCTCGCCGAATGGGGGTTCGGTATCATTTTGTTTCCAGGCGAGATGGTCATTCAGGAACTCCATGTTATTGAGAAAATGATGGATCAGAAAAGCGTAACCGGACGCGTCTCCCGGATCAAGGCGAAATCCGAGTCCACACCGGGCAAGGTCGCCATCTCCCCAATCATCGACGCGAATCATCACTAAGCCGGTATGTGGCTCTGGAAAACCGCCGTCTAAGACAAGGTAAGTATGGTCGCCGGGAGCTTCATGGGTTTGACTGATAACGCCGCCCTCTTCTACCCAATCGCCATCATGGTTCTTGAATTCATATTTGCCATCAATTTTTCCGTCTTCAAAATCGTCGAGGTATAAAACTTCGCCAAAACTGGTGAAAGCCCAAGCAGAAATAGCGGTACATACCAGCATGAAGAGGAGAAATTTGTGGGTTGATAAACTCTTAACAATGTTCATTGGAAAACCTCCTTCAAATTTTTAATTTTACCTTATGGGGTTGAACGGCGGTTGCCACCATCCATATAAAGCGCGCTTCCAAACATATAGGAGCAAGCTTCAGAGGCTAAGAACGTTACGACGTTCGCAACCTCTTCCGGTTCTGCAATACGTCCCGCAGGTAGTTCTCGCCCGAGTTCCTGTAACAACGCCTCGACATCGCGTCCCTCACGCTCGGCTCTCGCACCTTGCTGTGTGCGTGCTCGACTGGTGTTCGTCAATCCCGGACAAACAGTATTTACCAAAATGCCGTCACCGGCAACAGCGTCGGAGAGTGCACGCGTAATATTAAGAATAGTGATGTTAGCAGCCCCTGTTGGTATGTTGCTACGCGTGGGACTTGTACC
>JAAXHD010000271.1:0-9876 GCA_012271015.1 Candidatus Poribacteria bacterium
TGCTTAGGTTCCCCTTCTTTTTCACGAATCTTGGCACTTTTAGACAACCCAGTATAATAGAGTGGTAATTTCAAAGTGATCTGTTGCGCTGTCGGCGTAGGATTATAGAGCATCGCTAATCCGCAGGGACGGATTTGCGCGTTCACGTGGAGCGCACAATCAATAGAGCGTCCATCCGGGCGGCGCACGTGAATCAGGTCAGAATCCAATATCGGGCGGTACCTTTTGTAGAAGTCAACCCATTTTTTGACCACGACTTTCGTTTGTTGAGTATCAAAAAGCCGAGGACCGCGATAGCATGCAATCACACCACTGCCGAAGTTCTGTGCTAAATGTGATTCGTAATCATCAAGGTGTTCGCAAAGCGGCTCAAATGTCGCGGCAGCACCGCCACCGTGGTACTCTACCAAGGGGACGAACATCCACCCCATACTCGGTGTTTTTTCATAAGTCCCGTCGTAGATATTCTGTCGGGCAATTAAAATTTGCCGCTCACGGGGCAAACTGAAATTCGTTTCGCGATACCCCATACCGCATTTGCTTGAGCCGTTGAGGTAATACTGATCTGGGGAATTGATATAGATACCGCGTGCTCGGCATTCGTGATAAAAATGAACGCACGCTTCCCACTGGCGCAACTGTGAATCCTCCAAACCGTTATGGTGTTCGTGCGTCGTTGCGGCACAGACATCACCATGATAAGGACCATCAGTCTCTATGACATCCATTCCGGTTTCATCCATGAAATTTAGCACTCGTTGGAAATAACCATCTGCCCACCTGCTGGCAAGACAAGCACTCTGTCCAAACCTACTTCCGGGTTGTCCGGTGTCCGGGTCAATACAGTTGAAGTCGTCACCCACATTCCGAGAAGCACACATCAAAGTATATCCACCGAGTTGAATCCCTTTACTATGTGCATAATCCGTCAATTCCTTCATCACAGCGATGTATTCCACGTCTTCGCTTTCAATATCGAAACCACTCCCGAAGGTCATAATTACCATTTCAAATCCGACCTCTGCGCACTGATCAATCGCCAAACGGACAGCGTCCGGTTCAGCACTCCGAACGTGCATTAAGATCGGATTCTCGGTGACCTGTGGTGCGACCGTGCGATACATCCTGCGACGTGCGAGTCCTTTTCGTTCACGATCATCACTATCATGCAGAATCTCAAAAGTGCGAAAACTCTTGAAAGTCTCTCCCTGTTGAAGCAGTACGCCCGGACCGAGTGGATAGCGACTTGTCAGCAACAGTGGCATCTGATAGTGATAATCAACTTGTGTCTTGTAATCCGCATCTGGTCCCCATTGCGTCGTTTCCATTCCACTGAAGGCATAATCGCTTTCGACACGCAACCGATGCTTTTCTTCTTCATTGACAGCGAGGATTTCACAGCTTAAGGCATCCAGTTGAATCGGTTTTTGACTCTCATTGCGAACAGTGATCCATTTGGACAGTACCGGAATGCCTTTGTATAGTTCATAATGCACACAAACCCTAATTGCATCAACGGATGATGGGGGCGCGAATTCAACGCTCAGCGTCACACCTTCTGGTGGATACACTGATGATGTGGCAGAACGCCTGCGTACCCACGGATATCGGATTTCGGGTTCACCGACCCGGTAGCCGCGAAATTGAAACGCATTCTCGTCACTGGTCAAATCTACAACCCAATCCGAATCAAGATAAGCGTAGTCAGGCTGTCCTTTCAAGCCACCCACCTCAAATGGGTGCCCGTCAATCGTAAGTATTGCATCTGGTTTAATGCCACGAAGAACACTGCTATCGGTAATTTGATTGGTATAATCGACTGTTGCGAAATTAGGTGAAGTGACGAATGTCCGTCGAATGAGTCCATTATTGAGAATGAGCCGATTGTCCGTTTCCTCTACTGAAGCAGGATGACCAAAAGGGTGAACCAACCAATCATTTCGCTGTGATGCGTGCTGCATGTTAAGTCCTCGTTCCATTGGGGTCCAAAGTTTGGATATCTGGAATTTATTCTAACATGAATTCGATAATATAAGGTGAATTGAATTTCAGATTGCCCATGAGACATATTCATGATAAAATAGCGATCACACCGAACCCTTGAGAATATACACGACAGAGGAGAAAATATACGATGAAAAACGTTATACTCCGGACATATTGTGTAATACTGATTACTTTGTTAATTTCCGGCGAGAGTTTGATTGGTATGGCTCAAGATGAACACACCGTCCTTCTCTACACTTTTGAGACAGGAGCGGGGAAGACAGTTAAAGATCTCTCTGGAAACAAAAATGACGGTGAACTCATAGGTCCGAAATGGGGAGCGGGAAATCCCGGCGGTGGACTTGTCTTTGAAGGAAATGGTCCCAGGCACTTTGTAGAAATCCCTGACAGCGACAGTTTAGATTTGGCAGAAGGGCTGACCGTCGAAATGTGGCTGTATCTTGAGGCGTGGTCAACCGCAGGTGGAACAGGTGCGACTAAGGAACTCGCTTACAAAGTGGGACCTCGGAGCGACAAGAAGGTCCTCATCCGAATGACTACCGATGCGAAGGCTTGGGGTGCTGCCGCTATCGCCGGTAAAACGGATATGCCGCTGAAAAAATGGACGCACATCGCTGGAACTTACGACGCCAAGTCAAGTGAAGCCAAGATTTATATCGATGGGGTTTTAGATACCGAGGGTAAAATCGGTGGAGAAATCGTTCCAAACACTGAAGTCCTATAGCTCGGAAGAGGAGCAGGTCCATTCTTAGAAGGACGTATGGACGAGGTTCGGATCTCCAATATTGCACGCTCCCATCAAGAAGTTCAGGAGTTGATGAACAAAGGCATTGAAGGAGTGTTAGCCGTAAAACCACAGGATAAGTTAACAACATCATGGGGAAAATTGAAATCAAATCTTGCACAATAGCAGTAAAAACATTTAGGACTAAATGTCTGATGCTGCTTCTCACCTTCAGTACGATAGCGACAAATGCAGAAGAGATGTATAGGAACTATCCTTCAGTCTTTCAGGCATGGAATGGCATCGAAAATAGATCCACTGGAGACGAACTCCACCGCCTCGCTCAACACGATCTCGCTTTTGCCCATCCCTATGCCATGTTAAGAATCTCGTGGAATATATCAGAAAAGCATCCGTACGCCGGATTAGCAACAGGTTTGAACCCAAATCAACTCCACATTGCTCGTGAAAGAAAACAAGAACTTCTGTCCTTAAACTCCCACCTCCAACTGCTCGTTGAAATCCGATATAGAGACGCGAAATACCTCTCGCGAGAAAATGAAACACACGTAGAAAACTGGTGGGATGTTGGCTTCTACCCACCGGACTCACCTTACTGGCTCAGGGACAAGAACGGCGAACCCGTTATCGGTTGGGGTGAAGATACAAACGCTGATGGAAAAATCGATGAAAACGACACAATTCTCCACTTTCTCATAGACTTTACAAATCCAGAGGTGCAGGAACTGATAGTCAATAAGACCTTTGCATTGAAGGCATCCGGTCTCTTTGATGGCATTATGCTGGATTGGTGGAATGAAGGCAACGCGACCAGTCCAATCGGTGTCAACGATTGGTCAGCGACGATTCTCACGCCTGAAACTGAATTAGAAGCACGACTGTCCATCTTGCAGAAAATACGGGCACAAGTAGGAGATGATTTCCTAATTCTCGTCAACGCTAATACGCGCCAGATTCCAAAATCTGCTTCGTATGTGAACGGTATCTTCATGGAATGTTATAAGTCAGAATATGGGAAAGGATATAGCCTTGATCAGATTCTGCAGATGGAAGAAACGCTACTGTGGGCAGAACAGCATCTGCGAGAACCGAGAATCAATTGCTTAGAGGGTTGGCGCGTGGTGACAGATTACATGGGAGACCTCAAAACACGAGTTCGGGAGAGAAACAGTGCAGAAAACCTGCAATGGATGCGTATGATTACTACCTTAAGTCTAACACACTCCGACGGTTATGTCCTGTTTGGTGATGATAACGCCATACCAGTCCCCGATCACCTACACAATTGGTATGATTTCTGGAATGCCGATCTTGGACAACCCATCCAAGAAACAGCAGCCCAGTATCAAGGCGTGGTAGGTCTTTTTGCCCGCGAATTTGAAAAAGGTTGGGCAGTGTATAATCGTAGCGGTTCCAAGCAAACCATCACTTTCAATGACAGCACCATGGGAGTTAACGGCGGCAATCGTCAGTTCCACCATGAGATTCCAGATTTTGACGGAGAGATTCTCTTGAAATAAAAAAGAAAGGATTGAAAATGTTAAAAGCAATTTTGCACACACGTCCCGCACGGCAACTCGACACTATTTTCACATCGACAGATCTGCAACGCCTCGGGAACACTGTTGAAGTGATATGGGGTAAGGACGAACAGATGCCTGAAGAGGCATGGACAGAAGCGAAAAAAGATGCATCAATTCTCATCGGTATCCCTAACTACGGCATCGGTGATGTCGACGAAAATGCGGCACCGCATCTGAAGGCTATTATGGAGGTGGGTGGAGCACATCCAAGAAAAGAGTCAGTTGATTACCAGACCTGCTTCAGACGGAGCATTCGTGTGCTGAGTTGCGCCCCTGCCTTCGCCAAAATGGTGGCTGAGATGGCGTTGGGACATGCTCTAGGGGCGTTACGAAATATCGTCGATGCGGATCGGCGAATGCGTCGTGGTGAAGAGAACTGGGGATGGCGCGGACAAGCCGATATTTGCACACTCTATAATGCAACAGTGGGTATCATCGGCTATGGAAACCTCGCACGGGAACTGCGACTGTTGTTGGCACCTTTCAAATGTGAACTTCATGCCTACGACCCATGGCTTCCTGACACACATCTACAACAGCAAGGAGTACATCCGATGGGGCTGGAGGAACTGCTACAAACGTGCGATGTAACATTCGTTTTAGCGATTCCGACACAAGAAAACAGGAAGTTACTCACTCGTGAAAAACTGGAACAA
The DNA here is from genome assembly GCA_012271015.1 of Candidatus Poribacteria bacterium. Lineage (GTDB taxonomy): Bacteria > Poribacteria > WGA-4E > WGA-4E > WGA-3G > WGA-3G. The sequence continues at coordinate 4,992 of JAAXHD010000271.1, forward strand.
ATTAAACCGGGAGCAGTGCTTGTTCTCGCGAGCCGATCGCATCTCGTTGATTTCGATGCACTCCTTGAATTGGCAAATGCTGGTAGATTTCGTGCGACGATTGATGTCTACCCTGAGGAACCACCCCCGCCCGATCACCCAGTCCGGGAGACGGAAAACACAATACTGACGTGTCACATGGCGGGTGGTATTGATCCCGCCTTTTTCGACATCGGGAGAATGGTTACAGATGACGTTGAAGCTATTGTGGCTGGGTTACCACCAATTCGTATGCAAGTTGCACAACCTGAACTTGTCGCAAGGCGTTGAACCCAGTGTAACAGGGACCTCAATTAATACGGTAATTCAATAGATAACGTTGTCATAAATTCGTCCGCTACGCGGCGGTTGTACACGCGGGCTGAAATGACCGAGCCGTAGATGTTGCCGGCATAGAAAATACCACTGAGTGTGCCAAGCGTCCACCCTTTTGCCGATGAAAGTCCATCTCTCTGGAAACCATCGTACGCCTGCCAACCCGCTAAACCGATAATGAACAGAGAAGTGAGTGCGTCGCTGATCCTGCCTGTATAGAGTCGTCCAGCTCCGGGTACGATCGTAGAGAGAGCCCCGGCTAAAAATGGACTGCGGGTAGGTAGGTCTCCTCCTTTCTCTGCGTAACTGTGATACACTACCGCCTTTTGGCTGATAGAAGTCACCTCCGATCTTTGCAGCGTTTTGAAAACCTGACCTGCTTCAGACCACTGTTTCTGCATCAGATATGAAAGTCCAATCAACTGCTCGGCTTCAGCGTGTTGTCGTGCATCCGTTACGTGTGGCAGTACCTCACGGAGAAATTCCACAGATTGCTCAAACTGATCATGGAGAAAATAGGTAGCACCAATCTGATAGTATGCTTGGCTTGTAAATCGACCTTCGGGGTGTGCCTGTAAAAGCATCTGAAAATTCTGGATGGCTTGCTCTGTTTGACCGGCAAAACGATAACAGAGGGCAATTCTATAATGCATCTCTTCACTTTCTCGCGGCTCATAAAAGAGATAACGTTGATATTCACCCGCAGCACGGAGATAATCGCCCTGTTCATACAGAAAATCGGCGAATTTGCGGACGTTTTCAGGAGCGTAGTAGTCAATGGATTCTTCAGCAACTACGAAAGACAAAAGCGTGGTAGTGAAGAAAATTATGAACAGGAATTTGAGGATTTGCATTGTGTTCATAGAACTCGTAGGTGTAATGCGCGGGCAGGCACAAGACCTAAGGAAACACCCAAGCAAAAACCCCCTACAAAGGTTTTTTGCGGATAGAATTATCGAAATATTTATTTATACCTCATGAAATCGCGCCTACCAGATGGCAAAAATGGAGGAACTATTTCAGCGTTGCATAGTCTGAAACAGGGTCAATGTATTTTCCGGTCACGCTGTCTTTATGGTAATGCTGCGACTGCGAGCCGTTACACCGGAGGAGCCTATCAGCAGTCAGCAGTATACCTCGTGCTACACCATACTCCCCTATGCATGCCATACCGAAGCGAGAACAGGTCGGTTGAAAGTTGCACGTCGGGCTGTCTTGACTGGAGATGAATTTCTGATACAACCGTATGAGTCCCGTAGCAGCGAGTTTGAGTTCAGAGGTTTCCCATGGATTAAAGTGGATAACCTCTTGTGGCTTCGGTATCGTAACTGGATTGACTTTTCGGATGAATGCAAGGTCAGCAGCCTCATCCGAAAACACCGACGAAATGAAGATAACAACGGACAGACAGGACACACAGAAAAGAACGAAGCGATTTACCATTTGACCTCCTTCACCTCTACGGATTCAGGAATAGTGAAATTGAGTATGGGATTTTGTGGATCCGCGTTTACCTGCGGGTTGCTATAGACGACCCGTTCGTGCTGGAGTACTTCAGATTTCTCGTCATACGTACTAGAAGTAACCATCATTGGAACATAATTCACACCGATTTTACTGTGGTTCTGATAGTGCGACTTGGCGATAATATACCCTTTCGGATTCTTGACTTCGGCAGAGATAAGTCTGTCATCCTGCATACCCAAGATAACAGTGCCGAGTTGGTCTTTCGCTTTCTTAGGAGGACTCCAGTAGTTATAGAGAACCTCGTCTACGATATCATGCTTTTCCAGAGTATACCCGATCGCTGTCAATCCATGCTCCGCTTGCGTAGACTGAATGATGGATTCAACAAACGGGAGCGGAATTCGCCCTTTAGCAATAAACCGGAACGCTTGTTTTTGCTCTGGGTAGTAAATCTCTAATGCCTTGTCCTTCACAACCATTATCTGCTTGAGGGGATCATTGACCTCAACGACCACCCGCGTCACTTTTGCGTCATAATGGAGTGTGCCTGCAATTTGCTCCGTTTTATCCTTCTCGGTCAACTCGCGCGTAAAGTTCAAGGAGAGGGTCTTTAACGACGCGGCGTGAAGCGCCTCGGCGTGGAGAAGCATAAGCAAAAACGATATGGAAACGTGGAGGCTTTTAGGCATTTGAGATTTACAAAGAGTGTAGCGACGACTTCGTTTTCAATATTAGTTCACCGGCATCATGGGTTCAAATTGCGTGCGGACGGCTTGACGCACCTCATCACAGACGTGCATCGTATGCTCTGTATCTTCGGCTGTTCTTGAATCCCCAGGATAGCGGGGATCCACGGCATACGCCGTTATTATTTTAAAGTCAGGTTGCCAATGGTTCCAAGCAGGAAGTATAGGCACGATCAGATCCAGCAATTCTTCAAGGTTATGTGTGCGTGGAACGGAGATGTTCGCTTCTTGCAACCACGCCTTTAGATATTTTTCAAGGCACTGTTGTGCATGGAAACAGATAATATCATACAATGGATCTGATGCTTGTAGAAGCTGCTGGACAGCGGCATGATCATTTTCAGCCTTCTCTATCCACTCCAGCGTCAACGGATTCATGCGGTCCTTCTCCCTTTTGAGAACGTTCATTCCGTAAAGTGTGCCTTGTAGGTTTTTGATATTGTAGGGGGCATCCGCTCCATGAAGCAACTCACCTTTCTCAGCAATCTCGCGAAGAAACCAATCGTTATACGAGACGCGGTATGCGATCTCTGCGGGTGAACGCACCAACAGGTCCATGCCAAAGCGATAGGAAATCCGTTGTCTGATCTCAATAGCCTTGTTGGTAAACTCTGACTTCGGAATGTCCATCACAACAAGCAGATCTACATCCGAATCCTCTGTCGGCGTGCCATACGCATAGGAACCGAAGAGAATCACTTGGAGCGGTGCGAATTCACGCACAATGTCATCACATGTCGCTTGGATATCTTCCCGGGTAACCATACAAAATCCCCTTTTAACGCAAGTATAGCATATTTCATAACAACGATCAAGCAGTAAGAATTTCTCACTCAACACAGCGATGCCTGCTGTAGAAGATCAGGATCTGCGAAAGCCGAATCAGGCATACCATCAAAAATTACCTTACCCTCGCGCAATAAGAGGACCCGATCGGCATATTTCAAGGTAAGTTCCGTATCGTGCGTTGCGAAGATGAGGGTTTTATTTTTCCATCGGATCTCATCACAGAGTTCATCCATCAACTGGTGGAGATGTTGGGCATCCTGACCCGTGGTGGGTTCATCAAGGAGGAAAAGGTCAGGGTGTAGTGAAAAGGTTGCCGCGACAGCGACCCGTTGGCGCTGTCCGCGAGAGAGCGAGTAGGGTGCTTCCAAGTCGAGATCCCGTAAGTCAAATCGCTCAAGTGTTCCATTCACTCTTTTTTCGAGGGATTGTGCAAGGAATTTAAGATTTTTGGGACCGAATGCGACTTCATCGCGAACCGTCTCCGCTTGTAGCAACAGGTCTGGATCTTGAAAAACGATACCGACTTTACCGGCTAACTGATGAAGTTTCGGGCGACCGGATGCCCTTCCGGCAATGACTACCTCCCCTGCTGCCGGACGCAACAATCCCGCAACGAGATGAATCAAGGTCGTCTTACCAGAACCGTTCGCGCCCATAATAGCGAGCACTTCCCCACGCGGCACCTCGCATGAGATTGAGTGCACCGCATCTACATCGGTGTTCGGGTAACTGAATTGGAGTTCGCGGATGCTGAGTAGAGCGGTCTGAGGTATTGTTTCGTAAGTACCTTTTTGGGATACATCTGAGGGGTTCGATAAAGGCACGTCTGCTGAGGGTTTCTCGGTTTTCGGTACCTGCACACCTAAATACCGATACGGCGTGAGATCCTGAAACGCCTTCGCTTCAGGCAGATCCAGATAGAGCCGTCCTTCATTCATTAACCATACACGATCACACAGCGGAGCAACTTCTTTAGTTCGGTGGGTTGCCAAAATCACTGTTATCCCTAATTCCTTATTCAATTGTGTGACGATGGTGAGGATATCGTGCGCTCCACGCGGATCAAGATGGCTCGTTGGTTCATCTAACAGCAGGACTTGTGGTTGCATCGCACAAACAGCGGCAAGTGCAACGCGCTGTTTTTGACCCCCAGACAGCGATGAGATCTCCCGTGATGCAAAGTCGGGAAGGCCTACCTGTTTCAAGGCAACAGCAATCCGTTCCTTAATTTTTTCGGGAGGGAAACCGAGATTTTCGAGTCCAAAGGCGATTTCGTCTTCAACTCGCGTGCAAAAGAGTTGATCGTCGGGATTTTGGAAGAGGAGGGCAACCTGTTGACACGTGGTAGCGAGCGGTTGTGCAGCGACATTTTTACCGTTAAGACGAACCGTCCCAGTGAGCGTTCCTGCCGAAGCATGCGGAATCAAACCGTTTAGTGTCCGCAGTAAAGTAGACTTACCGCATCCTGTTGGACCCGTCAGGAACACAAACGTCCCGGAAGGCACACACGTAGTAATACCGCGCAGCGT
>JAAXHD010000271.1:9978-17984 GCA_012271015.1 Candidatus Poribacteria bacterium
GAGTCCTTCAATCTGTACAGGGACAGAACCGAAGAGTTGCTCTAAATGCCGCTGGATGGAGTCACGGAAAGCGTCAAAAGATTCTTGGGCGTTCTGTTTGAAATCGTCGGTATGATACTTGAAATTACCTTGGAGTTGTGCGTGCTGAGCACGAACACGGGTAAAGAGATTGTGAACATACGCTTGTAATTCACCGAGACGTTCAGTTTGTGCTTTTGCGAAGGTCCCGACTGCGGCTTTGAAAGCAGCGAATTCTGCCTCTAAGTACTCCTTGAACATCGATTGCTGAAAACCTTCAAGCGCGCTGTGTGCGGCATATTGAAAGTCCTTGTGAATTGCATTGTACTGCGTCTTAATGCGGGCAAAAAGTCGTCTTGAATAGTTCTGGAACTCACGCATCGGATCGCCTTGAGCGTCCACAAACTGTGGAATCTTTTCCTTGAACGTGTCCATTTCGTGGTTTAAGAAACTTCTGAAATCCTCAACAGCAACAGTATAACGCGTCGTCTTCTCCAAGTGGTAACCCATGACCGCCAATCGCACGGCTTCGGGGAACATTTTTGGATAGTCTCTGAGTGACTTCACCAAATACCGGACGTACTCCACTCCCTGCTTAGAGAAAAGTTGTCGCTGAATAGATCGGACAAATGCCATGAGTTCCTCTTTAGTAATCGATCTCACATTGCGAGGGGTATAAGGCATATGCTCAAGCAACGTCAAACATCGCTCAAAATAGTTCTTCAAGGTCGGATCATAAAGCGTCGAAACAACCCGCCGATATTCTGACATAAGTTCCTCGCGCGGCATTTCCGGTACAAAATTAAGGGTCATGTCGGTCTGATTTCCGCTGGACTCCCCAAGCAATCGATCTTCCTGTTTCAATCGGTGCCAAAGGTCAGTTTCCTTCAAAGCCGTCAGCAAGCCAGCCATCGCCATTGGGATACCGGCTTCCTGAATAAACTTGATGTGTGAATCAAACTCCGTGTCACCATCAAGCCCGATAATAAATCCACCTGTGACCTCCATCCCCTTGCTCTGTATTTCCCTAATTGCACGCAAGAGGTAACTTCCGGCCTCCTCCTCTTTGCTGGTATTCTGTCCCTTGGAGGTGCCGAGGAGTGCTTCATCATTAGGACTTTCAATACCGAGAAATACCATGTTGAAACCTGCTTCACTCATTGCGTCGAGCATTTCAGGAATCTCAACGAGGTTTACGCTGGCTTCAGTGAAGAGCGAAAAGGGGAATTGTCGTTTTTCCTGCCATTCCTTGACAGCGGGGAGCAAGCGCATCGCGTCGCGTTTGTTACCGATAAAGTTGTCATCAACAACAAACATCGCGCCATCCCAACCGAGTTTATAGAGCATCTCAAACTCAGCGAGCATCTGTTCATTGCTTTTGGTNNCGAGGCACGCGCCCGAACAATTTTGTAATATCGCAAAATTCGCAATTGAAAGGACACCCCCGCGAAAACTGGAGTGCCATTGACCCGTAAGAATTGATGTCAATAAGGTCGTAGCGAGGCGGTGGTGTTATTGTGATATCGGGTTTCCGCTTCTCGCGATAGATCTCCTCCGCACAGCCACTCTCAAAATCGGTCAAGAAATCCTCAAAGATTTCCTCAACTTCACCAAAAAGAAAATGGTCAATTACAGCATCCGTTTCTTCTTTGATATTATCATAGTAGGAGGTAGGGTGCGGTCCTCCGGCGATGATTGGAACCGAGGCTCGGTTACAGCGTTCGGCAACCTCATAAAGCGAGTCTTTTTGAACAATCATCGTCGAGGTCAGAGCCACATCCGCCCACTCGATATGCGCATCCGTCAACGGTTCAATGTTTATATCAACGACTTTTAAGTTATAATTTTTGGGGAACATGCCGGCGATAGTCAACAATCCAAGCGGGGGCATCGATGATTTTTTACCAAGAAATTCTAAAGCGTACTTAAAGCCCCAATAGGATGGCGGGAATTTTGGATAAACAAATAAGGCATTTGGCATAATAAATCTATCTCCTTGTGGGCGTAACTTTCATGCCCATATTGCCAAGATTTTTTGAATAATTTATAAATTTAGTGACTCTTATCAATAATGATACCACAATTTCAAATTTTTATCAAATTTTTTCTTTTTCACGAAGGTACTGCGTTAACCGAAGGTTGATTTCTCACAAGATTGCAATCAGAAAACAGTTCTTACGGATGCGTTGGTTTGCCTGTAACGTAGCCTGCATGTTAAAATTATTTTCGACGGCACAGGTGCTGAACCAACGGAGAGGATAAATGTATAGATCCCAACTTCCACAACTCACACTATTTTTTACCAGTGTACTCTTATGTCTGGCAAGCAATCCACACACACTGTTGTATGGATCAGAGGATCTGGACCAGAGCACTCCTACAGAAAACGCAATAACTCCAGACAACAAAACAGAGGCAACAACACAATCACGCTACCGTATTCACCAACTCCGCTTCACCGGAAACGAACATTTAGATGAAAAAAAGTTGATAACATTATTCGGGTGGAAGGAAGAAAAATCCTATTCTCGTGAAGAAATTATAGAAGCGTTTGAACGGATCATAACGGGGTATCGGGACGAAGGCTATATATTCGCAGAAACATCTTCCAATATCACAGTAATTCCTGGAACTGGACAGATCAACGGCGAAACGCTTGTGTGTATCAGGGCTGAAATTGTCGAAGGGAAACCGCTCCGTACTGGGACGTTAACATTGTCGGGGAATCAACGTTTTTCAGTAGATGAAATTCGGGATCAACTTGGTATAAAAGAAGGGAAATTTTTTACACAGGTGGCATTGGAACAGGGAATTGAACGCATCCAAATTTTGTACAGTGAACACGGATACCCGAAAGTTGAGATTGAGCCTAAGAATATCCGACTTTTGCCAGAAACAAGCACCATCAATTTTGAGTTGAATATTCGAGAAGGGGCACAAGTCAAAATTGGTGAAGTCAAAGTCAGCGGACTCAAGAAAACGAAGACTAAGGTAGCCCTTCGGGAAATTCACGTAAAACCGAATGACAACTTCAAACAGCGTGACATCGACACAAGTTATCGGCGTTTGCGAAATTTGGGATACTTTTATCAAGTTAATCCAAATGTGTTGGAAGCGGGTGAAACAGAAGATAGGATTAATTTCCATGCGCGGGTCACCGAAGCCCGAACAGGACAACTGAACGGGGTTGTCGGGTATGCCCCACCAGACTCAGATACTGACGCTGCGCCGCAACTCACTGGTGTGTTTGAAGCTCGCGAAACTAACCTATTAGGAACGGGCAGACAGGTTAACTTCTATTGGAAATCCGGTCTGCTGAAGATCTTACGGTTTGGATACGCAGAACCGTGGATATTTGGCAAACCGCTAACCATCGGCATAGAATACGGGCAACTCAAACAACGCAATATCAACCGAGGGCAACTCCAAGGTTTTCCTGATAATGCACCAGAAACTGTCTCCGAAGAACAGTCAGGTAGCATTAGTGCAACAACGAACTTCGGACGCATCTTTGAAGGGATTATGACGTTGGGATATAAACAGATTAACGTGCCAAATGTTGGTTCGCCTTCAGTAACAACCCCGACGCTTGATTTCCAAACGCCGATCCTCTCCGACCCACGCGCGACTTCACGCACCGAACCGACACCATATATCGGCACGAAATACAGTGTCACACTCCGACTGACACGGGATACTCGTGACTATTTCCTGAATCCGACGCGCGGTCGGCGTGATAGTATTGCTGTTGAAGTGTCCCGAAGCGATTTCCGTCTCCGGAAAGCCTGGCTCTCCCTACAACAATATTTCCCAACGTGGCGGAAACAGACGATTGCCGTTGAACTCCATGGATCCGTCGCATGGGGTGTTAATATCCCGCCAACCGAACTTTTCTATCTCGGTGGTGCGACCACTTTGCGCGGGTACGATGAAGACTGGTTTTCTGGACCACGTCGTGTATATGCCAACTTCGAATACCGATTTCTCGTCGGACCCGATTCCCAGATTTTCGTCTTTACCGATTTAGGTGCCGTAACCTTGATTGAAACCCCATCCGTTTTTGATACACTCCGAGTCGGTTATGGATTCGGAGCGCGCCTTGAATCCAGAGGCGGTATCTTACGAATTAATTATGGGCTCGCGGCAGGAGAGTCTCTATTGCGAGGGAAAATCCACGTTAATCTTGGTGCGGCGTTTTAGCGTATACCTTTTAATTTGCCAAGTGCGAAAATATGTTATAAAATTATAGATGAAAGTCATAACAAGCATATTTAATAATTGGAGGTTTAAATGACCAAAAACAAGAAATTACAGAATTGGGTCGAAGAAGCCGCTGCGCTTTGCCAACCCGATTCTATCTACTGGTGTGACGGCTCTCAAGAAGAAAACGATCGACTGTGCGAAGAATTAGTCCAGAACGGGACATTTGTTCGCTTGGATCCCGCAAAACGTCCAGGGAGTTACCTGGCGCGTTCGGATCCTGCCGATGTCGCACGTGTTGAAGACCGAACATTTATCTGCGCGAAAACGTCACTCGAAGCAGGACCCACAAACAACTGGCACGATCCAGTCGAGATGAAAGATACCCTCAAAGGACTTTTCAAGGGGTCCATGAAAGGTAGAACGATGTACGTTGTGCCGTTCAGCATGGGACCGCTCGGTTCACCTATTTCACACATCGGCGTTGAAATCAGCGATTCACCCTACGTCGTCGTCAACATGCGGATTATGACACGCATGGGTAGTGCGGTGTTAGATATTTTAGGCGAAGACGGCGACTTTGTACCCTGTCTACACTCCGTCGGTATGCCTCTTGAACCCGGACAAGCTGATGTTGTCTGGCCCTGTGATTCGGATAACAAATATATCGTACATTTTCCCGAGGAACGTTCCATCTGGTCCTACGGTAGCGGCTATGGTGGGAACGCGCTGCTCGGGAAAAAATGCTATGCCCTCCGTATTGCCTCCATCATGGCGAAAAACGATGGATGGATGGCGGAACACATGCTCATTTTGGGATTAACGAGTCCAGAAGGCGAGAAAACTTATATCGCTGCAGCGTTCCCAAGTGCCTGTGGTAAGACGAACCTTGCAATGCTCACGCCAACTATACCCGGCTGGAAAGCCGAGACCATCGGTGACGATATTGCCTGGATGAAATTCGGTGAAGATGGAAGACTCTACGCAATCAATCCCGAAGCAGGTTTCTTTGGCGTTGCCCCCGGCACATCAATGGACACGAATCCGAATGCGATGCACACGCTCACATCAAACTCAATCTTCACGAATGCCGCCCTCACAGAAGATACCGATGTCTGGTGGGAAGAGATGAGCGAAGAGCCACCCGAAACTCTCACAAGTTGGCTTGGTGAAGAATGGCATCCCGGTGATGAAAAGACAGCCGCTCACCCAAATTCACGCTATACAACCCCCGCGGCGCAATGTCCGATTATTGACCCGAATTGGGAAAATCCGAACGGCGTTCCAATCTCGGCAATCCTTTTCGGTGGACGACGTGCAACGACTGTCCCGCTCGTGTTTGAAGCCTTTGATTGGCAACACGGCACTTTTATTGGCTCTATCGCTTCTTCGGAACGCACTGCTGCTGCTGCTGGTACAGTCGGTGAACTCCGACGCGATCCGATGGCGATGCTTCCGTTCTGTGGCTACAATATGGGCGATTACTTCGCACACTGGTTGGAGATGGGTAAAAACACCGATACCAGTAAATTGCCAAAGATTTTCTACGTCAATTGGTTCCGCAAAGATGCCGATGGCGGTTGGCTCTGGCCCGGTTTCGGCGAAAATAGCCGTGTCCTCAAGTGGATCGTGGAACGCGTCTCTGGCAAAGGACAGGCGGTTGAAACACCGATCGGTTACCTGCCAACAGACGGTGCCATTGATACCAGCGGATTAGAGGTAACGGACGACCAGATGGCAGAACTTCTAAACGTCAATGTCGAAGAATGGCTCAATGAAATTGCATCTATTCGGGAACATTACGCACGCTTTGAGGAAACACTACCTGAAGCGTTATCCGATGAATTGGCAGCGTTAGAAGCACGTCTGCGTGAGAAGCAATAGTAGCGTGTAATCAGCATTATAGGGTGAGGTCTTCATGCCTCGCCCTATAGTTAATCTAAGGGCAATTTATAAATACCCGAGTCTATATCCGTAAACAGCGAAATTTCACAAAGGATGGAACAATTATGACACAACTTCTTGAAAAAGTGCTTACCGAAGTTTATAAGTTGCCGCCAGAAAAACAGGACGCTATCGCTGCTGTGATCCTCGAAGAACTCGAAGATGAACAACTATGGAATAAGGCTTTTGCTGAATCACAAGATAAACTTGCCCAACTTGCGTGTAAAGTCCGAGCTGACATTAAAGCTGATCGCATTAACACCCGTTGTGCACCGTGATAAATTCCTGTGTGCACGAAACTACTTGATTAGACACAACTTAACCACTACTTAGCAAGGAGAATCATAATTGTCAACAGAATCATGTATTACGCGTCCTGCCGATAAGGAGGACATTGTTCACCCCCGAGTTCTGCCTTTCATAATCGTTCACCTCACATGTTTCGCTGTTTTCTGGGTAGACATTCAACCCATCGATTGGATCATATGTGGAGCCTTGTACGTTATCCGTATGTTTGGAATTACGGCGGGTTACCATCGGTACTTTTCGCACCGTTCGTTCAAAACAAGCCGTGGATTCCAATTTTTTTTCGCATTTCTGGGACAAAGTTCAGCACAACGCGGGGCATTATGGTGGGCAGCCAGACATCGCGAACATCACAAATACTCCGACACAGAACAGGATATACACTCTCCAGTTCAACACGGATTCTGGTATTCTCACGTGCTTTGGATCTTCTCTAAACATGGGCGTACCGCAGATTACAGTATGATTAAGGACTTTCAGAAATATCCAGAACTCGTTTGGCTTGATAAATGGGACAGATTACCGCCATTTATATTAGCCGTACTTGTTTGGATGGTAGCAGGCTGGTCAGGACTTATCGTCGGTTTCTTCCTGAGTACAGTCATTCTTTTTCACGGGACCTTCACGATCAACTCCCTTTCTCATGTAATAGGCAAACAGTCGTATATCACAGGCGATAATTCTCGCAATAATTTGCTGCTCGCTATCATTACATTAGGTGAAGGTTGGCATAACAATCACCACCACTTTCCAAGTGCCACCCCCCAAGGCTTTCGTTGGTGGCAAATTGACATCACATATTATATTTTGAAAGTTTTGTCCATCTTTAGAGTTGTTTGGGACCTACGTCTACCGCCCAAGCATGTAGTTGAAGGACAACGTAAATTGTCGTTATCTACCATCGAAAATACTGCTCAACAACTCGCCGCGAGTTTTTCGGTTGAACACATCGGTAACACGGTTTTAAAGGCATGGACACACACCCCAAAATTAGAAGAATTACGTCATCGAATCCACATCGGTCAGGCAGAAGTCGAAGCATTTCTTAAAGAGATGAAAATCCTTGAGTTGCCATCCATCGCGAATCTGAAACACCAAGCGCAAAAAATGTTTGCCCATATTCCATCGTTAAATCCGATTGTCGAACGAGCAAATCAGATTCTCGTTCATGCTGTATCGGTATGGTTAATCCAGAACGATGCTTATGAAACAGAGGTCGCGGTGTAGGAAAATTGTCTTCAACGGTGTTTATTCTTATCATCTTTGGACGGATAAGATCCTATCCACACGTAAAATGGCTATTTTGGAATAACATTAAGGTCGTTTTTCACCAAGAATTGGAATTCTGATGCCCCAAATCCAAGGGGACACTTTGGGTTTGGGGCATTTTGTTATTACCGTGAGTTTGAAAATAAAAATTGAAGCGTCTCGTAGGTTGGGTTGAACCGGGACCTACCAAAAGTCGCACACACCCCAGCGTTTTCACAGAACAGAGAAACCTGAAATCACCAAAAACCGAGGGAAACCCAACGCAGGAG
>JAAXHD010000036.1 GCA_012271015.1 Candidatus Poribacteria bacterium
AAAGATGTCGTGCTGGGTGCGGGCGCAAGACAGGGGAAAGTCGTCGCACAACTCGTCGAGAATGCGAAAGGTAGCACGATTGCCGAGTTTATCAAGACGTTCGTCAAAACAGAAGACGCTCAACTCTATACCGACCGGTATAAAGGCTACAATGAGATGGGTAAAGAGATGAAGCCCGAAACGATGAACCGTTCAGAGAAATGGCAAGCAGATGGGATACATACCAACACAATCGAAGGGTTCTGGTCTTTCGTCAAACGGGCGTGGTATGGATCGCATCCTCACTATTCAACAGGGTACACGCCCCTGTATCTCACAGAGGCGTGCTATGAATACAACTATCGCGATGAAAATATCTTCGCAAAGTTTATAAGCGGATGTTTCCGATAAATGTCAAGTTCTAAAATTTTCTCAAGTCCAAAACGACTAATTCCGTTAATTTATACTAAAGTTTGGACACTTCGTATTGCGTCTGCGTTGAGTTTCTAAAGGGTTGTGTATTTTTCTGCGAATGCCTTACCTGAACCCAACTCACGGAAAAAGAAACTCGTCTGCCGCAAAGGGCAGCCCCCGGGGAATGCCATAAGGCATTCATACCGTTGATTCCGGGGCGAAATATGTGTAGAAATGCCATATCCTCCAAGGTCTAAGCCCCAGCGGGGCGAAATGTGTATCCCTCTAAAAATTGTCCAAAGCTTAGTAATTTATAGGACTTACGTATTTCTCTTAAAGTCCCCCTGATAAGGGGGATTTAGGGGGTTAAATACAGGGAAATAATGATTTTTCAGCAAAGTATACCCTTCCCTGTTCAATTTGCGTAAGTCCTGAATTTATTTACCACGGATGCTTATATGATGGTGCGTTGACGAAGCGATGCATCCCTAATTCCAATTCTATTTGTGTGTAGGGTGGTAGGTGGACGTGAAGATGTGTTCCGTTGATCGAGACGCTGTGCCTGTTCTGACCGTCTTTGACGCTTACTGACGTGAAGTTGTGTTCACCCATCGCACCCGCTTGCACGATGACATCCCGCGGTTCTGTGGTGTTGAGGTTCACCAGTTGCAGTTCGGTGGTCTCTGCAGTTATTTGGGTAACCAATGTGCCGACATCGGGTGGAAGTCCGGGGCGTTTCTGTTGTCCGTCGAAGTGCCGCACCCGTGTCACGAGCAAGCCGCCGTTGTAATGTGGCAACGGACCGCCACACGTGAGTTGAACAAGTCCTTCACAGGTGATTGGATTCCGTCGCTGAAAATAAGCGTCTCCATAGTTCGCTGGGTCTTCGTCATCGTCAGCCATGAAAGCGAGACGTGCCTCGACTTGGGAGAGATTGTGGTTGAGGATTGTTTCTGGATATTCGGGATATTCGCCTCGCATATAGGCAAGCCACCCGCCGTCGTGTCCGCCGCTGTCCTTGATATGGTGCCATGCGTTGATGTCGAATTTTGAGCCTGTCCTTTTGGCGATTTTCTTTGCCCGTTCCTGATCCATCGGTTCCATTGACAGTGCCCATAAATGCGCGACATCCGACGGATGCATCGGCATAAATTCAAACCAGCCGTCCACTTGCAAAGCCGTGCCGTCTTCATTTGTAATCGGATATTGCAACCAAAGCCCCGGCACATAATTGACTTTACCCGGGTCGCCGTACTTCTGTGGGACGTAAAGTTGATCGTTCTTCTCAATACCCCTTTCAATTAAAACATCAATCTGCGAGCGCGGAAAGTCGAGGTATGCCGTATCTTGCCAGAGCAACATGGCATTCTGGGCCGCGATGCCTATCGCTTGTCCAACGCTATGCCATCCATGGGGCCAACTCCAGCCATAGTAAGAGCCGTACCATTTGCCATCAATATGTTCTCCGATCTTTCCTGATAACCCGACGTTATCTGGGACAATACCGCCGTTTTCTGCTGTCCGTTCTATCCATGCGTCAACGTACTCCCGAACCCATACCTTGTATTTTTCTTCGCCAGTCAGTAGGTAGGCGTTCGTGGCAAGAGTGGTAGCGGCGAGATTGACGACAGCATCCCCGACACCCTGACGTTCATGGTTTATCCTTCCCACGCGCTCACGCAACGCTTCATTTTCCCTAACGGCTTCATGACTCGTGCCTCCGGGGATATCGTAAAACGGCATGTTATAGCCGTCCCAAGGGAAATATGGATGTCCAGTGAAAGCCCAGAATGCGGGTCCCTTACTTCCGTTCATAGCGCATTTGATAATCTTATGCCGCGCGTCATAGTTCTGCACATCCAGGTCTTCATTCATGAAGAATCCTGCAAACCGCTTTGCCCGTTCAATGTGCTTCGGATTTGACGGGTCTGCCATACAGAGCACGTAAAAGAGATAGTTCCCTTCACCTTGGTGGAACCAATCGTAACCCGGTTGGTATTCTTTGACCACCATCGGGTAACCGTGACCCGTTCCGTATCGCGCCATATCGTTTGTGATAACATCGAATTCCGTGTCTGCGTCAGCTAAGAACTGTGCGTCGCCACCGAGCATGTAAAAGAGGGGCCAGTTATGGAAACTCTCGTAGGCATCGTCGAGCCCATCGATGCTCTGAAAATCTGGGTGTGTGGGCCAGAACAGTGTCCCGTCTGAACGCGTATATTTCTCCAAGATTTGCGGTCCTGCAGCGTTCATTTTGTCAATAAGTTGGCGTTCAAGGACAGCCCACGTTGGCGGTGTTTGGAGTAGTGTTTGCGCTTCAATCTTTGGGAACATGATTTTTACCTCTTATGTTCGGGATGCGGTTAGTTGCAGTATATCATATCTTCGTGTGTTCGTGAAATTTATGTTTTTATAGAACGAGAATATTCAGTTCTCGTGTAGGAGGGAACTCCGATTCCCGACTCTTATTTCTCCTGATAACTGAAAGGGTGCGTAGCACCCGTACTGATAACTGACAACTGTTCTGTAGGAGCGAGCTCCCGGTCGCGATTCATCCCACAGAACCGACAGAAAGTCGAAAACTGAATAGCCCTATTGGATAGGAGAAACAATTTGCGATTTGAGTATGTCTTGTGGTATAATTGCGCATAGATAGTTGTCTATTACATCAGAGGCATTCAATTCTTCTGTAGGAGGGATCTCCGAATCCCGACCTCTTGCTGTAGGAGCGCGCTCCTGCTCGCGATGCTTTCGCGAAAATGCTCAAAAACCGACAATTGAATAGTCCTGCCATTACATTTGCGGGTGTTGACCTGGCATCTTTCGCCTTGTTGGGCGTATTCTAATTTAACGAGATATATTGTTTCTGTTTGATTTGACTGTGCCTCGGTTCATGCGTAATGGATTTCCTGCCTGTCGCCTGTGGTAGTGGAATTACACATAGAATTACTAATGGAGTTGGTCTGCAGGCGTGCAGACCCATTGGCATCCCTTGAGAATTTATCTTGATACTTGTTGTTTGAGCCGTTTTTTTGGTGGTCAAGCACAAACTCGAATTCGACAAGAAACCGAAGTTATCAGATGGATCATTTTTCACTTTCGTGCGGGACGTTGGGTTTGGATTTCCAGCGACGCTTTGATAGATGAGGTAGAACGAAACCGGGACTTGGACCAACGTTTCCAAATCATATCTTGGTTGGCTGAAGCGCACCAGACTGTTGCCGTTGGCGTTAATGAAATAGCAAGGGGTAAACAACTTGAAGTATTAAGTTTCGAGGAATTGGATGCTTTGCATCTCACCTGTTCTGAAAGTGGTTCCGTGGATATCTTTCTCACAACAGATGATGGACTACTTGGAAAAGCAAAACGTGATTCTTCACGCATTCACGTCCATGTCGAAAATCCTTGTACATGGTTCCAGGAGATGACAGAAAATGAACGCACTAGAGATGACAGATAGTGAACTTTACGAAATAGGGATCAAAATCCTAACCCATAAACTCGGTGCCTCTGAAGTACCGCGGTTCACTCGGCAGTGCAAACCGGGGAAAGGTGATTACTCTGTCGATCGGCATAAATTGTTGGCGGATCAACCCGATATTGACACCATCGCCAAGCGGATTCAGAACAGGCGTGCGGCAAGGGAATCAGAGGAACGCGCGCGTGCCAAAAGATTCGCTGCGCCGAAAAACGAAATCCGAAAAATGACAGATATTGAGATTTATGAAATCGGAAATCAAGTCCTTATCAATAAACTTGGAGTTCCTGGATTGATAGGGTTTATCCAGATCTGCCAAGAACTTAACGGCGGTTATACTCGGGGGCTGATTAAAAGTAGGGAGGAAGCTAAAGAATACATTAAACTTTATACCGCGAGCTTGACCTTAAATCCGAAAATAGTCGAAGACTACATTAAGCGGGGCAATGCCTACAGTTATATTGGCCAACATGACAAAGCCATTGCCGACTACGATCAAGCGATAAAGCTTAAACCTCATTACGCTAAAGCATATTACAGTCGCGGCAATGCTTATCGTGATGAGGTTGATTTTAACAAAGCTATCAGAGATTATACCAAGGCGATAGAACTCAAGCCTGATTATGCCGAAGTCTATTACAATCGCGGTAAACTTTACAACGAGGTAGATGAGTGTGACAGAGCCATTGAGGATTTTAGCGCGGTGATAAAGCTTCAACCTAAACATGCCGACGCACATGGTTATCGAGCGGACCTTTACCGTGATAAGGGCGAATACGACAAAGCCATTAAAGGGTATAGTATGGAACTCGAACTCCGCCCGGATGATCCCGAAATCTATTATGAGCGCGGTGAAGTTTACGGCGAAAAAGGTGAATATAACAAAGCCATTCGAGACTTTAGCGAAGCACTAAAACTGCACCCCGAATTTACGGAGGTTTATGTCAAACGTGCTTTGGCTTACTTCCGCGTAGGCAAATTTGAGTCTGCTATTCAAGATTATGATAGAATACTGGAACTCAAACCAAAATTCACCCAGGTCTACGTTGCTCGCGGTATAGTGTGGTTACATTTAAAAGAATGGGGAAATGCTAAATTAGATCTGACTTTTGCCAGCAATTTAAGGGTGGATATTATCGCCGAATTTCATAATATCTACGAAAGCGTTACTGACTTTGAGCGGATAAACAACGTTCAGTTACCGGAAGACATCGCAGTGATGTTAAAGCGATAGTGGAAATGAAACCCGAATTTACCAATTTCTATAAACTTCTCCGTGCGAAGAAAGGAGTCTAAATTCATGGAGCCGAATGAGATTATTGAGTGGTTCAAGCAGACCTCGATTGATAAAACGTGGTCGTTCAGTGCCTGCAAGCCATCAGATACTGGAAAATGGACTCATAGTTATCACCGTTACCCTGCCAAATTTATTCCACAACTTGCTGAACGTTTGATGGATGATTACATAACTAATGGAACTGCCAATGTAAACGACCCGTTTATGGGATGTGGAACAACCGTTGTTAGTGCGATATCGCGCGGGGTTCGCGCGAGCGGGACGGATATTAACAAAGTCGCTCATTTGGTGACTAAAGCAAAAGCAACACCTATTGCACCGGACTACCTTAATAAAAAGGTGAAAAGATTTCTTTCAGAAGTTTTGTCCTTGAGAGATGAACAGGTTCTTTTCACTAAGGATCAGATAAAACCCCGTATTCCAGAGCAGCATTTGGAAAGAATTGATTACTGGTTTGCAGAGGAGGTGCGAGACGAATTAGGAAAAATTCTTGCCTTAATTTATCTTGAAGACGATTTAATCGTTCGATCCTTTCTACGAGTTGCCTTTAGTCATGTGCTCAAAACTTGTTCAATTTGGAGTCAGGGCAGTACTAAGCCAACACGTGATTTGAAAAAGCGTCCTACATCTCCCCATGATGCTATTAAGAGGCACCTTTCAAAGATGCTGAGAGGAAATGCTGATTTTTATGGTGTTGTGCCATCTCAGGTTAAAGATAATCCTGACGATTATTTGAGCATCCGGGCAGATTCTGCTAAAGTGCAGCCAGACCCTGATAATAGCGTTGATCTGATTGTCAGTTCAAGTCCATATGTGACAAGTTATGAATATGCTGATCTCCATCAACTTTCAACCCTTTGGTTAGATTTAGCGGATGACCTTCAAGAGTATAAGAAGGAGTTTATTGGGACATCTTACAAGCAGTACGAAGACAAAGTGCTATCAAGTCAAATTGCTTCCAACATTGTTGCTGAGATGCTACCCAAAAGCAGAAAAAAGGCAAAGGAAATAGAAGCTTTCTTTATTGACATGCAGGCGGTCTTTGACGAGAGTTTTAGAATTCTGAAGCCGGGAGGTAGATGCTGCTATGTCATCGGGAATACGAAGTTAAAAGGTGTTGATATACTTAATGCTGAAGCGTTTGCTGAATCCTTACAACACTCGGGTTTTAAACTTGATCGGCTTATAAAGCGGGAGATTCCACTGAAGATCCTCCCTCAGAAAAGGGACGAGAAAACTGGACGATTTGCTAGCAAGGATAAAGCTGACTCCGAAGCCTATCCAACGGAATATATTGTTATTGGGTTAAAGGAATAGGAGAGTTATGAAATTTGAAGATTTGAAAGATATGTACAGCGAGAGACAATTGGTAGAAGGTGTGGAAGTCTATAAAACGGTTTCCCAACTTTTGCAGGATGCGAAGGAACGTCATAAGCAGGACTTTTTGAGGGACAAACCCGGTGGGGATCATGAACAGAGTTGGCGGGCTTTCAAGGGAAAGAATTTTGAAAAGTTAATCCAACATATTATCACGGAATCAATTGAAGCCCTTGGCATGAGAGTAATCAATGGCAATCAGTTAGAGCGAAGTAAAAATTTATCCCTGGAACTGGGCAAAGTTAAGCGGAATTTAGCAATTGATTACGGTGAATTTGGGTTGCATCTACCCGATGTTGATATTGTCGTTTACGATCCCAAGGATCAGAGCGTAATTGCTGTAATTTCCAGCAAAGTAACATTACGTGAGCGGATAGCTCAGACGGGTTACTGGAAACTCAAACTTTTAGAAAGTAGAACGACGGAACATATCAAAGTCTATTTTATCACGCCAGACGAAGACGGCACCTTAACGGACACGTATCTTCCAAAGAAAGGAAGGGCTATTGTAGAGATTGATCTTGATGGCACTTATGTCCTAACTGAGGCAAATCTTGACGAAAGTGCCAAGGTTAAACTTTTTGAGCATTTTATTGAGGATTTCAAACAACTGCTAGAGAATAATTAGTGCCGTATGCGCTTTGAATGTGAAGTCCTTTTGTATATGCATACACCGCGTCGTAGTGAGAGCCCGAAACAGAACAAGTTCATATTGTGTTCAACCGGTGAGAAGACTTATTTGGAGAGTGCCTCATCAGGTAAAGGAGTGGTTACTGTGAATTGCTTTGAGGATTTGAGGGATTTGTATAACGAAATGGAGATGGAGAGGGGTGAAGATGCCTATAGGTATGTCAGTGATCTTTTGTTGGAAGCAAAGGAACTCCATCATGAGTACCTTGCTATACATGAGCCAGATAAAGACAAGGGACAAAGTTGGCGTTCATTTAAAGGGAAAAGCTTTGAGCAGTTGGTTCAGTATATGATTATGGAGCGAATTGAAGCACTCGAATTGATGGTGGTGAATGGTAATAAATTAGAGCGGTCTACTCGAAATCTGTCCCAAGAATTGAAACGAGTTAAGCGAAATTTAACAATTGATTATGGAGAGTTTGGGTGTCATCTGCCTGATGTTGATGTTGTTGTATACGATCCAAAGAGTAGTAGGGTGGTTGCTATTATCTCTAGTAAAGTTACGTTACGTGAGCGAATTGCCCAAACTGGTTATTGGAAGTTTAAACTCTCGGAGGATGAAGACACAGCCCACGTTAAGGTTTACTTTGTTACTCTAGATGAAGATGGAACGTTGATTAGGGTAAATCGTCCGAAGAAAGGACGCGCAATTGTGGGGATAGATCTTGACGGTACCTATGTGTTAACAAAGGAGGATTTTGAAGAGAGCGATAAAATCAAACTATTTGAACATTTCATTGAGGATCTTAAACACGTCATAGGAGAAAACCAATAGCATAATGAAAATTGCAAATTCCCCGTGTTCGTGGGGTGTACTTGAGTTTGAATTAGACGGCGAAGCACCCGGCTACGCACAAGTATTAGACGAAATGCACCAGATCGGTTATGTCGGGACAGAATTGGGGGATTGGGGATTCATGCCGACGGATGCGAAATGCCTCCGTGCCGAACTTGCGGCACGCGAGTTGAAGATGTTAGGAGCATTTGTAGGTGTCGCACTCGCCGATGAGGGGACACATGATGCAGGTGAAGCATTCGCACTGCGTCACGCCCGATTGGTGGCAGATGCTGCTGGAAAAACACCCTTCATCGTGCTTTCGGATGACAACGCTACCACGAAACTGCGTACCCGCTATGCCGGTCGTATCCGTCCTGAACACGGGTTGACACCCGCGCAGTGGGGTACCTTTATACAGGGCGCGCATCGTATCGCCCGATCTGTCCGAGAAGAGACAGGACTTCGCACCGTCTTCCATCCACACTGTGCCGGATATGTAGAGGCACCCGCAGAAGTGGACGCATTGATGGAACGCACCGATCCAAGCCTCATCGGATTGTGTTTCGATACAGGACATTACCGATTCGGCGGCGGTGATCCGATTGAAGCGTATATCCGCCACGCTGAGCGCGTCTGGCACGTCCATTTCAAGGATTGCCATCCCGATGTCGCCGCCCGTTCTCGTAAGGATGAGTGGGATTATTTTGAATCTGTCGGGAACGGCGTTTTTTGCGAATTGGGCAAGGGAGATGTCGATTTCCCAGCGTTCCTTGCGGAATTGCGAAAGCGGAATTACAATGGCTGGATCGTCGTGGAGCAGGATGTCTTACCGGGGATGGGTAGTCCTTATGAGAGTGCTGAGCGGAATCTGCGGTATCTGAATTCGATTGTGTAGCAGAAACCCCTGTTACGGCACACGGAGTGTGCCTACTACTTTTTATAGAACCCACGCAGGAAAGGTCTGTAATGAACAAATCCTCAAAAATCGGTGTTGGCGTTATCGGCGCAGGGCGTATCGGTAGACTTCATATTGAACATCTTGCTCAAAGTATACCAGAAGTCGAACTCATCGCGATTTGTAGTTTGGATGCCGTCGGTATTGAATCTCTCACGAAACAGTTTAATATCCCGAAAACAACCATAGATTATACTGCACTTTTGGCTGACCCTCGGATTGATGCTGTGCTTGTCGCTTCTTCGACGGATACACATGTAGAAATTAGCCAAGCCGCGGCGAAGGCGGGGAAACACGTCTTTTGTGAGAAACCGATCTCCTTGGATTTGGAGCAGATTGATGAAACCTTAGCGATCGTCGAGAAAGCAGGCGTTAAGTTTCAGGTCGGTTTCAACCGTCGGTTTGATGCGAGTTTCGCGCGTATCCGTGAAGCCGTTGCCTCTGGAGAGATTGGAGAACCGCACATCATGCGGATCACGAGCCGAGATCCTTCACCGCCGCCGATTGAATACGTTAAGGTTTCCGGTGGAATTTTCCTTGACATGACGATACACGATTTCGATATGGCGCGCTATCTCATTGGGGACGAGGTTGTCGAGGTTTACGCAATAGGTGGTGTGCGCGTTGATCCGAAAATCGGTGAGGCAGGTGACATCGACACGACCGTTATCACTTTACGGTTCCAAAATGAGGTTATCGCAACTATTGATAACAGCAGAGAGGCTGTCTACGGTTACGACCAGCGTGTTGAGGTTTTCGGTTCAAAAGGGATGGTTACGGCGGCGAATCCACCCACGAATACCGTTACTTTTAGCGGAAGTGAAGGGAGTCATGCCGCGTCGCCTCCGTATTTCTTTGTGGAACGCTACAAGGCGGCGTTTCTCTCGGAGTTACAAGCGTTCTTTGCGTGCATTCAGGAAGGCACGCCGCCGCCGGTTACGGGCGAGGATGGTAAGGCACCAGTTGTGATGGGGTTCGCTGCATTGAAATCACTACGCGAAAATCGACCTGTTCTGTTGTCGGAAATTTAACGGTTTTTAGTGACCTTCACCGCCGACTTCGCCGACTTCGATGTCAATCTCGTCTCGGTTCCTGACACGTTCCACGAGTCCATCTCGAATGTCCACAATCCTGTCGGAGACATCAAGCATCTTTAGGTCGTGCGTTGCCGAAATTACGGTGACACCCTGATCCGTATTCAGACGTTTAATCAGATCGATAATTTCACGTCCGGTGATGGTATCAAGGTTTGCTGTCGGTTCATCGGCGAGAACGATGCTCGGATCGTTCGCGAGCGCTCTGGCAATAGCGACGCGTTGACGTTGTCCACCCGAGAGTTCGTCGGGAAGGTGGTACATCCTATCTCCCAATCCTACCAGATCCAGCAACTGTTCCGCTTTTTCATTGCGTTGTTTTTCAGGTATCCCAGCGAAGATCATCGGGAGTGTTACATTTCCGTGTGCGCTCCGCACGTGCAGCAAATTGTAACTTTGAAAAATATAGCCCACGCGGTGGCACCGAAACGCCGCAATCTGCCTTTGCGAAAGTTGGGACATATTCTGTCCGTCGATGTACACTTGACCCTCTGTAGGGCGATCGAGGGCACCGATCATGTTAAAAAGCGTGGATTTACCCGAACCGGAGGGACCCATGAGCGAGATATACTCCCCGCGTTCAATCTCGATATTGATGCCATCCAAAGCACGAAGAATGTTTGAACCCATGCGATATTCTTTGACAACATCTTCAGTTTTCACAACGATATCAGCCATAATTTTCCTCCAGGCTTATACCTCGGTACGCATTGCTTCGGCGGGCGGGAGTTTCGCCGCTCGCCACGCGGGGAACGATGATCCAATGACTGCCAAAATCATGCCGAGAATACATCCAAGTAAAATGACGACGATAACACCGAGCCGCATTGTACCATCTTCAGGCTGTGCAGGTAACAGGGGAAAATAGAAAAATAGATCTAATCCGTAGTCTTTAAGCCCTAAAAGTACTGCACCGAGTGTTCCGATAAGCGCGCCGATGAGTGCACCTGAAAACCCCTGAAACCCTGATTCAAGTAGGAACAGCCTCACCACGAATCCGTCTAACGCACCGAGACATTTCATCGTCCCGATCTCGCGGAAACGCTCTGTGACCGCCATCAGCATTGAATTCGCAATACCGACAACACAGACAATCAGCGACATTACAATCAACCAGATATCTTTTGTGGAAATGCCTTTTTCTGTTGTCTCTTCAAAGGTGTTAATTGCCGATTGTCGTCCGCTTTCCTGTAATGCGAGACCGATTTCATTATTTGTCCACACCGACACGAGAAATGCAATACCGAGTGTAATGCCCGCTGTTGTGATGATTGAACGTCCAAAACGGATTTTTAAACTCTGAAAACTAATGCGTAGCGATTCTACAAAAGGGAGATCAATTTGTTCTTCAATTGGTGTTCTTTGCTGCAAATGTCTGCTCCTTATCCTTGATTTGTATTCGTTTGTATATATTCTACCAAAATTACAATTTTCAGTCAAGTTTTTCATGTATGTGGTTCAGATGTTTTTGATCTTCTATTGGTTGCCCGAACGAGCAGAAAATAAATAGTTTCCCAACTACAAGCGAATATGTTTGTAGTAGTGCGATTCATCGCACGTTCTAAAGGTGGGCATAACGGGCAATTTATTGCCCTACTACAAACCAGTAGACTTGAAGGAGCATGGAGAACTAAAGGGTCCTATGATTGGCTTATACTAAATTGACTTTTCGATTTCTCATTGTTATACTGGAGACTGAGGCGGGTACAGATTGATGCTCCAAAAATTTTTCTCTTTCCCACTATTGTTGTTAACTGTCGGTTTATTGTGCTGGAGTACGCCGATTTTTGCACACGATGCTTTCTATCCACACCATCGCGAGGACTTTGAGAGCATGACGCGCCGTCGCGAGTTGCGAGGGACAGTTATTTTGAGTACCACTGTTTTTCTATGCGTGCTTGGGACAATCGTCTACATCGCTTTGCGGAAGATTAAAGATGCTGATAACATAGACGAGAGTGAGGCAAAAACGGTTCAGGGACGTTTGGTCGATGCGGCAAACAGAGCAGCACATGCGGCAAAATATGTCCTTAACACGGAGGGGAACATTGCGAAAGCCGCCGAAACAGCCCTAACAACCTATGCTGAGGCATCCGGTGTGTCGTGGCAATCGCGTTCTTATGGACAGGGTCGTGCTGAATCAGTTCCGTACCAAATTCGGTGCAAAATTGGATCTGACATTGTTACCCTCAACATCAATACTGGAGTTGTGCAATTAAAAGCGGAACACAACTTTTCTAAATCAACTATCGGTTCGCATGGAATCCCGAAAAGCACAAACGTTGTGCTGAGCATCGCAGATGAGGAAAAGGAGGCAGATGTTTCGTGTGCGGAATAATCGGTAGATTACGTACTGAGTCGGTTGATGAGTGCTGCGCTATAGCCAGCACCGAAACCGTTATCAATATTCACAACAGTGACACCAGACGCGCAACTGTTCAGCATCCCTAATAGAGCGGCGAGACCTCCGAAACTGGCACCGTAGCCGATACTCGTCGGGACCGCGATAACTGGGCAGTCCACCAACCCACCGACAACACTCGGAAGTGCGCCTTCCATGCCCGCAACAACGATGATAACCCGTGCGTTCAAGAGTTTCTCGTGATTGCTCATGAGTCGATGTAATCCTGCTACACCGACATCGTAAAGACGTTCCGGTTGGTTTCCCATCATCAGTGCGGTTTCGGCGGCTTCCTCGGCTACTGGTAAATCGGAGGTGCCAGCAGAAACGACGAGGATACCTGAAACGCCTGTCCCTTCCTCGGAGTGAGAGACGGTGATTGTTCGTCCAAGTTCGTTGTAACGTGCGGCAGGTTGAACCGATTTCACGGCTTTATACATGTCAGGTGTAGCACGGGTGGCGAGGAGGGGATGTCCTGCGGCGAGGATACGTTCACTAATCTGCTTGACGTGTTCTACTGTTTTTCCTTGACAAAAAATGACTTCAGGAAATCCAGTGCGAAGTTGACGATGATGATCGATTTTTGAAAATCCTAAATCTTCAAAAGGAAGTGTGCGGAGGGATTGCAAGGCATCGTCCACTGCAATCTCTCCGCCTTTAACCTGTTCAAGCAGGATTCTCAACTTTTCAATTTCCATTCATTTAACTGATCACTGGACCTGTAGATATGTGCCTAAGGTCCACGATCTTTATTTCCGTTCGTATGCTGCGGGAAGACGTTTAGGCTTCCTCGGTAGTTTCTTCATCGGCTTTTTCGGCGTCACCAACACCCGGAATAGACCCAGCGATTGTGGCTCGGACATCTGCGGAAACTTTACGTCCTGTTTCCACAGCACTTTTTACCTGCTCACCTGCTTGCTGGAGGTGTTCTTTTCCACTATCTACAATGGTGTGGACGCTTTCTCTACCCTGTTCCACGATAGTCTGAACGCCCTGTCGCGCGCTATCACTCGCTTGGTTCGCGAACTCAACCGTTCGGTTCTTTGCTTCAATCGAAGTATCACGAATTTTTTGTCGGGTTTCCTTGCCGGAACTCGGGGCGTAGAGCAGGCTGACAACCGCACCTGCCATAAAACCACTAACAAAAGCAAAGACCAGGGCAAGCCCGTTGTTCTGTCCATTATTACTCATTTTTTTATCCTTTCTATTAAATTGGGATTGTTTTGGGGCAATTTGCATGCTGCCAAAACACGTTGTTTGAATTTACGAAAATCAGGGTGGAAAGTTTCAATTCTCACGTTTATTTCTTGTCGGTTTCTTGTTTCTGGTGTCCTGTTGCAATTTAATACGATACTGCTTTTTTTGATGCGCGAAACTGACAATTTTGCCTTATT
The DNA here is from genome assembly GCA_012271015.1 of Candidatus Poribacteria bacterium. GTDB lineage: Bacteria > Poribacteria > WGA-4E > WGA-4E > WGA-3G > WGA-3G. The sequence continues at coordinate 13,858 of JAAXHD010000036.1, forward strand.
TGGTTATTCGTTAGACGCGGCGGACATCGGGGCATCCTCTTCTGATTCCGCGCGGTGTGTGGCACCGAAACTATCCCATCCCGCCTTGATGCCCTGCCACAAACTTACGATATCAGCGAGTGAGACTGCTATCTGATTGCGGAAAAACGTGGCTTGTTCGATTGTCTGTCCAGAAAAACTACTCACTTTTTGAACCAGTTCATCGAGTTCTTGAATGCTTTGATTCAGCGCACCGCTCATCTCTTGGATATTGTGTACGGTGGGTTGAATCTCGGACTCGCTAATCCCTTGTAAGGAAGCCGTTAACCCGTTCAAATTTTGCAGAAGTTCCGGTAGTTCCTTATTCACCTCTTTTACCGTCCTATCCACGTCGGTAATCAATTCTCCTATCTCTTGATTAACGATGCTTTCTGTGGAATTCAACGTGTTTCGGATGCTATTTAACGAGTTCCGGAGGCTCCCGACAGCGGCACACAAATACCCGGCGAGTGCTGTGAGGGCGATGAGAAGAATCCCTAAACTGAATTTCCAAAAAAGTGAGGCGATTAAACTCCAATCCATGACATCTCCTTTGTGCATTCTAACGACCGCTTCCAGTAAACGGCTTTTCAAGCACACATTCTCCTTACAGAGATATTCTCTGTAAGTTTAAGCGTTGAGTTGTCCCTCGACGATTTCGCTGGTTTTCGCAAGTGCTGCATCGACTTTGCTCGGACTCTTGCCGCCACCTTGTGCGAGTTCTGGACGACCCCCACCGCGACCGTCTGCGAGTTGGGTGAGTTCGGAAATGATTTTACCCGCATGCAAATCACGATTTTTCACCAAGTCTGGGGTTACACCAACCACGAAAACTACTTCGTTTCCCGATACGGCGGCAAGCGCGACGACACCAGATTCTAAGCGGGTTTTGAGTTCATCAACGAGTTGTCGCAATCCGTTCCTATCCGCGCCCGTTACGACGGACGCGACCACCTGCACGTCTTCGACAAGTGTGGCATCTTCAACCAAGCTGCTGACGTTGGCGAGAGCGAGCTGACTTTTAAGTTGCTGAAATTGCTGTTCGAGAACTCGTTGTTCTTCAAGCAGTCGTTCGATCCGTTCGGGCAGAGCGGTTTTGGGCGTTTTCAGCAGATTCGCCACATTGGCGAGGAGCGCGGTGTCTTCCTGAACCGTTGTTACCGCTGAAGTCCCTGTCAGTGCCTCAACGCGTCGGACACCTGCAGCGATGCTACTTTCGCTCATCAGCCTCACGAAACCGAGTTCCCCCGTTGCATCAACGTGGGTGCCTCCGCAGAGTTCAACGCTATAGGTGCCTGCTTGGACGACACGCACAATGTCGCCGTACTTATCGCCGAAGAAGGCTAAAGCCCCTTTTGATTTCGCCTCATCTAACGACATTTCGCCGATAGACAGCGCGTCGTTTCCGCGGATCTTGGCGTTGACAAATTCCTCAATATCTCGCAGTTGTTCTGGTGAGACAGATTCGTAGTGTGAGAAGTCAAACCGTAGCCTACCCGCTTCAACGAGTGAACCGGCTTGTGCGACGTGCATTCCGAGGACTTCCCGCAATCCACTGTGTAGAAGGTGCGTTGCTGTATGACTCACAGCAACCGCGTTTCGGCGTTTGACATCTATTTGTGCCTGCACTGTAGTGTATGGTGTGATTTCACCCTCAAGTACCTTACACTTATGAACAACTAAGTCTGCTGAGGGTTTGAGTGTATCTTCTACAGCCAACCTTGCATTGCCATTCTCAAGTGTGCCAATATCACCAACTTGTCCACCCGATTCACCGTAAAAAGGGGTTCGGTTCAGCAGCACAAACACCTCATCTCCGTGTTGCGCGCTGGCTACTGATTCCGCGTCGGCGATTAAAGCGACGACTTCTGCGTCAATGGTGTTTTGCGTGTATCCGACGAATTCAGTTTCGCCGTGCTCTTTAAGGACATCGGCGTAAACAGAGATCTCTTCGTCTTTGGCACCGCCTCTGGCTTCCCATGCCGCCCGTCCGCGCGAGCGTTGCGCCTCCATATTCTGTTCAAAGCCCATATCGTCAACCGTGAACCCACGTTCACGTGCGAGCATCTGTGTCAAATCAAGGGGAAAACCAAAAGTATCATACAACTCGAATGCACGCTTTCCATCAACCTGTGTACCGTTCTGCTCCTTGAGTGTGTCAAATGAGCGATCAAGGAGTTCCAAACCGCGTTCGATTGTTTGATGGAAGCGATGCTCTTCACCCTGAATCGTGCGAGTGATAAACTCACGGCGCGGTAGAACGTCAGGAAATACATCGCCGAGCAATTCGATGACGTTATCAACCAACCGGTAGATGAACGCTTCGTTCATCTCTAATTTCTTACCGTAAAGCACAGCCCGTCTCAAGATCCTGCGGATGACATAGCCTCGTCCTTCGTTAGATGGCATGACCCCGTCGCCGATAGCAAAGGTCAAACATCGGATATGATCAGCGATAACTCGGTGGGGTAACCCGCGTTCATCATCGAAATAGGCAGTGTCTGTCATATCCGCAATTGTCGTCAAGAGGGGTGTGAACAGATCCGTCTTGTAGTTTGTGTCAACGCCTTGCAAGATGGAAGTAATTCGCTCGAAGCCCATGCCTGTATCTACATGTGTTGCTGGCAAGGGTTCAAGCGTTCCACTTTCGTTTCGGTTGTACTGAATGAACACCAGATTCCAGAATTCTCTGAAGCGATCGCTCGTATTGGGACCTGCGTCTGGATCATTTGCGGTTTCAGGATAGGCTTCTACGCCCATGTCAACAAAGAGTTCGCTGCACGGACCGCAGGGACCCGTCTCACCCATTTCCCAGAAGTTATCCTTATCGCAACGGCGGATGCGCGAGAGCGGGAGATCTGTCTCTTGAAGCCAGAGTTTTTCTGCTTCGTCGTCTTCAAGATAGACTGTCGCCCAGAGACGCTCTTTCGGAATCTGCCAAAGTTCGATCACCAATTCCCACGCAAAGGCGATAGCTTCTTGCTTGTAATAATCACCGAATGACCAATTTCCGAGCATCTCAAAGAAAGTATGATGGCTTGGCGAGTAACCTACCTCTTCAAGATCGTTATGTTTGCCACTGACGCGTAGACATTTTTGTGTGTCAACGGCGCGCGTGTACTCCCGCTGTCCGATACCGAGAAACACATCCTTGAATTGGTTCATACCGGCGTTGGTGAACAACAGCGTCGGATCATCTGCTGGTATCAAAGACGCACTCGGCACGATAGCATGCCCGTGCTTGCGGAAGTATTCTAAGAAACTGGTTCTAATTTCATCTGATGTCATTTTTAGACGCTCTCCTACGTTATCCTATTTCTATTATAGTCAATTTCTTCCAGAGAAGTCAAGCGAAAACGGAAACACAAAATCGTACGTGTTTACAGAAAAGTATCAACTACATTAACAACCGATGATCGCCCCATTGGGAAAATCATGGCAAGAGATTGTATGTGGCTTACCCACTGCACTGGTAGGCGCGGTTTATAACCGCACTGATCCCGTGGTGAGAGGTGTCTGTGCTGTCCGAAGATAGACCTCTCGGCTTGATTTTGCGTAAGACCTGCTGTATTTAAAATATCTGTTCGAGGACATACCGCACGGTTTCTGATGCGAACCCGCGGCGCGCTAAAAACCCGTGTAGTCGACGTTTGGCGACGTGGATTGGGAGTCGTTCATACTGCTTCGCCCGTTTTTTGGCAATTTGAAGTGCGACTTTCATTTCGTCTTCAGTTTCTACGTTCGACACAACCTGTTCCGCTGTTTCTCGGTCGATGCCCTTGTCGATAAGTTCGTTCTTAAGCAGCGTTTTTCCACGTGGATTAGATTTTTGTCTACGAACTATCCAATTCTCGGCATACTTCCTGTCGCGAATATGTCCGGAATGAATCAACTCCTTAATGGCTGTTTCAATTGTTTTGGTAGAGAAGCCTTCTCGCTCAAGTCGTTGTTCCATCTCATTTTTGGTGTAAATTTTAGGCTTGCCTGTAGATCGAGGTTCCTCTGACGCTTCTACTGTGGTGTTATCCTTCTCTTCACGGAGTAACCTGAGCGCGTAGTTCTTTGCACGTATCACTTCATCAGCCGCAATTATCTTTTCGATGGTCTCGGCTTCAATTTCTAAACCAATGCGCAATCCAAATTTCTCAACCAGAGAGGTATGAATCACAACAAATGGAGTGCCATTCAGAAAGAGTTGTTGATGTGAAGGCAATTCAGGGACTACCTGAATACTGGTAATTCTCTGCTTCATGTTTATTACTAAAGTTTGGACAATTCGTATTGCGTCTGCGTTGAGTTTCTAAAGGGTTGTGTATTTTTCTTCGGATTCCTTACCTGAACCCAACTCACGAAAAAAGAAACTCGTCTGCCGCAAAGGGCAGCCCCCGGGGAATGCCATAAGGCATTCATACCGTTGATTCCGGGGCGAAATATGTGTAGAAACGCCCTATCCCCCAAGGTCTAAGCCCCAGCGGGGGTTTT
>JAAXHD010000362.1 GCA_012271015.1 Candidatus Poribacteria bacterium
CATGTTTAATTATCAAACTCACGTTTATCTAAGCTTTGGACAATTTTTAGAGGGATCCACATTTTGAAGAAATTGAGGAAACACCCCAGCAAAAACCCCAAGCAAAAACCCCCGCTGGGGCTTAGACCTTGGGGATATGGCGTTTCTACACATATTTCGCCCCGGAACCAACGGTATGAATGCCTTATGGCATTCCCCGGGGGCTGCGTTTTTTGACCCCTGTATATCTTTTTCTCAGAGTTAGGTCCCTGTAGTAAACTCTGAGAAAAATAGGGACTCCTTGGGAACTCAACTCATACGCAACTCGAATTGTCCAAACTTTAGTATAATAAAAGTAGAAAGGTCGGGCAAAAAGCCCGACCCAGAGTGTAGTAACGAATGAGACTTGTATTTACTGCTGTGTGACGACTACTGACCGCCGCCACCACCGCCACCGCGACGGCCGCCTTGCCAACGGTTCATACGTTGCTGCTGTTCCATCTGACGTTTTTTCGTCAATTCGTTGAGCTTTGTCACCTGCTCTTCAGTCAACACCTCTTTGAGTCCACTTTGGAACTCTTTCCCGACAGTTGCAGCAAAACTTTGCATCTCCGCCATAGCTGCTCTCATATCGCCGGATGCCTGTGCCTCTTTCACCTTCGCTTGAAATTTATCGCGAGCCGTCTGATAGACAGGGCGTGCCTTCACAAGCGTCTCATCATCGACTTTCAAAGTGAACGTCAAATCAATCCAAGAATCATCGACTAAAGAAGCAAGGTTCATCATGTTCATCATTCCCCTGCCGCCCCGGTCGCCGCCCTGACGGTTTCCACGTTGACCTTGTGCGTTTCGGTCGGGTCGTTGTGCCGACGTTGCATGTTCAAAAACAAACACACCTACGATTGCGATAACTGCGATTGCACCGATTGCCAAAAATTTCTGCTTCATTTCCATTTCTCCTTTTTTTAATTATTGAATCTGAGCTGCTGCGTCCGTTGCCCTTGCAGATTCAAAATCGTTAAGAGTCCCTCATTGCCCAAAGTAGGTTTCTTAATAATTTTAGATCGTTGCATCCTATGTTCGCAATGCTCAGATATAATAAACCCAAAATTGGTTTTGCTTCTTTAGTCAGGTCTGTTCGGAAAAGGTTCGTTTTTTATTTTTTCTTTAAGCGAGAGGATATGTTTACAGCAGCAACACCCTCAGGAGATGGGTCGGGAATCGGAGTTCCCTCCTACCGGAAAATTGAATACCCCTGCTCCAAAGCACTCACACCGTTGACCCCCTCTGATGTATGTGTTATAATAACCCAAGGTGTTACTTAACAGGTTCTGTAGGTTTGATTACAAGTTTCTCAAGGAAATGCGTAAATTAGCAAAAAGCCCACTGCGGTATCCATGTGGTAAATCAAGGGCACTCAAACAGATTTTGCCGCTTGATTCCGGTGAATATACCGGAATTCCGCGAACCTTTTGTCGGTGGAGGTTCTGTCTTTTTTGCGATCCGAAGCCTCTTTCAAAACCGTATCAATTCCTATTGGATTAACGATCTCAATTATGACCTCTACTGCTTCTATAAACAGGTGAGAGATTATAGCCCCGATTTAGTTAACGCACTCATAGAAAAACGCACAACCGCTACAGATGGTCGGACTCTGTTTAGAGAATTAACAAAACCAAAAGATGAACTGAACCACAACCGAGAATTACTCTGCAAGTTTCAACGCGCGGTGCGTTCTTCGTGCTCAATCGCATCACTTTTTCTGGCGTGGTGGATTCCGGCGGATATTCACAATCTGCTTTTGAGAAGCGTTTCACGGATTCGTCTATCGAACGTGTGAAAAATATTTCTCCCTATCTTTCCGGTGTCAAAATCACGAACGAAGATTATACCAACGCCTTGTTCCAAGACGGTAAAGATGTATTTATTTTTCTCGACCCGCCCTATTGGAAGGCAACGGAGTCGAAACTGTACGGGGTGAGAGGCACACTGCATACGGCTTTTGACCATGTGCAATTTGCTGAGAATATGCGAAAATGTCCGCACAAGTGGCTGATTACCTATGGCGATTCGCCCGTCATCAGGGACATCTTCGATTTTGCTGAGATTCAGGAGTGGACACTACAATACGGAATGAACAATTACCGACAAGGGAATACGACAAAAGGGAGAGAATTGTTCATTAAAAATTACTGAAAGGGAACGTAGAATGGATTGGACAGACGCACTGCTGGACATCGTAAAGGATTCAGACTCACGGATCCGGTTTGGCGAATCCTTCGCAAAGCATACCTACTTCGGTATCGGTGGTGAAGCTACTGCATACATCGAAGTCAGCAGAGTAGCCGAATTGGCAGCACTAGCTCGTTTTCATCGGCAGTGGGACGTTCCGGTCGCAATTATTGGTCGCGGCTCAAACCTATTGGTGAGCGATACCGGTTTCAACGGAATCGGTGTGAGGTTAGTCGGGGAATTAGCGAAACTGGAAGTTGATGGGAATGTCGTTTCTATCGGTGCAGGTCTTTCACTGCCGCGACTCTCAAAAGCGATGTCGCGACAGGGTTTGAGCGGTGTGGAATTCGCGCTCGGTATCCCCGGTTCCGTTGGCGGTGCGCTGATTATGAACGCCGGTGCATGGGGGAGCAGTTTTGGAGATGTCGTCACAGATGTCACGGTCATGAATGACACTGGCGAACTCGTCAACTTAACCCATGCCGAAGCAGAATTTGAATATCGACGCAGCGGGTTGGACGCCTATTTCTGTGTTACAGGCGCGACGCTGAGACTCGAATCCGGGGACGCTGACGCAATCACGGCGCGGATGCAAGCATTTTACAAGCAGAAAGTCGAAACGCAACCCTTCGCTGAAGAGAATGCGGGATGTATGTTCAAAAATCCACCCGGCGATTCCGCGGGACGGCTGATCGACATCAGCGGTCTGAAAGGTCATCGTATCGGTGGTGCAGAGGTGTCCACGGTACACGGGAATTTTATTCTTAATATCGATAATGCGACAGCGGCGGATGTGTTGGAACTGGTTACCTACATCCAAGAACAGGTCCGTGAAAAGACGGGGATATCTCTACAAACAGAGGTAAAACGGCTGGGGTTTGATGACTAAGGTCGGATGACTGTGCCGTCCATCCGTCGCACGGGTGCCCAACTGCCGTTGAGTGGATCTTCTGGAAATGGGAATCGTGCCGCGAGTTCTTCATCTAAATCAATACCGAGACCTGGTGCCTCATTTACCCAAAAACAGCCATCCCGAATCTCGGGACAACCGGGGAAGACCTCTTTGGTATTTTCACCAAAGACATGTTGCTCCTGAATACCGAAGTTATAGCACGCAAGATCCAAGGCAACGTTAGCGGCATGACCGACTGGCGAGACATCACCAGGGCCGTGCCATGCGGTGCGTATACCGAAGAATTCACAGAACGCGGCGAGTTTACGCGCAGGACTGATACCCCCGATTTGAGAGATATGCACTCGAATAAAATCGATAAGCCGATCCTTGATAAGGTGGACGTATTCATTCGGGTTATTGAACAACTCACCCATCGCAATCGGGATACTTGTCTGTTGGCGCATGAGTTGGAAATAGTCAACATCTTCGGGGGCAAACGGGTCTTCAAGGAAGAAAAGGTTATACGGTTCCAGTCCTTTCGCGAGATTAATCGCTTGGATGGGCGGGATGCGTTCATGCACATCGTGTAGAAGTTCTACCTCGTCGCCGAGTTGTGTCCGCAAATGATCGAAAAGTTTGATGATGGTATTGACATAAGGGGTCGGTTCAAAAGCAGGTGAACTCCGTCTTCGACTGCCTGCACCATAGGTCGAATAACCGGGTATTGCCACCTGTGCCCGGACATAGCGATAGCCTTGCTCCATATAACGGCGGATGCTCTCTTCCACCTCCTCGAAAGTGCCACCGCCTGCGTGTGCGTAAAGCGTCGCCGCCTCACGACATTTACCACCGAGCAGTTGGTAGACAGGCATATTGGCACGTTTGCCCATGATGTCCCATAAAGCAATGTCCACACCGCTGAGGGCGTTGTTCAGCACCGGTCCGTTCCGCCAATAGGAACTGACGAAACTGGTTTGGAAGATGTCCTCTATGTTTGCCGGATCTTTCCCAATGAGAAAGGGTTTGAGATACTCATCGACAGCGGTTGCTACAGCGAGCGGACGCTGTGTAAATGTGGCACAACCGATGCCGTATAAACCGGGTTCACTCGTTTCAATTTTAACAACAACAAGCCGAGTCCCATTCGGTGCCGTCAGAATGGTTTTTACATCCGTAATTTTCATCTTTTAATTTTTCCTTGCGGTTCGGTGAGGATGGTTTGAGATTTCAAGTGCCTTCCCGTAGACCCGCCCTCCACTACGTTACGGGCTACAATCTGGGCACTATGAAGATAAAGTATATCAAAGAGGATATGCCGTGTCAAAGAAATTTGCCCATTCCTTGCGGTTCGGTGAGGATGGTTTGAGATTTCAAGTGCCTTCCCGTAGACCCGCCCTCCACTACGTTACGGGCTACAATCTGGGTGCCATGAAGACAAAGCGTATCAAACGGAATGTGCCGTGTCAAAAGAATTTATCTACTCCTATTTCTTCGCCAAAATAAGATTTTGGTAGGTATCAACAACAGCGGAGAAATTTGGCGGTATTACAGTCGTCGCGCTAAATTCTGTCACAACCGCGGGACCCGCAATTCGATTGCCGGGACGCAACGCCTCACGGCGGTAGAAATCGGTTGGGAGTACTTCACCCTCAAAGATAACAAAATTCTGGACAGTAAACGCTTGAGAGGCATCGGTATCGGCGAGTGGGACTGATTGGATGGGCGGTTTGTCGGTCTCCCCAGTGGCTGTAAGCCGAAGGTTCACCACCTCCACTGGGGCATCGGTTCGGGCATAACCAAACCGCAACTCATGCGCCGCGTGAAATTTCGCAACCAGGGTTTCCGCTATTTCATTTGAGGGCGCATGTTCTATAGTAAAACACGGGATATTCAACTCATAAGACTGTCCCTCATACCGCATATCAAGTGAACGGTCAATTTTAAGTTGGTGGGGGGCGAATCCCTCAATTTCCATCTCATCTTCTGCGCGGCTCAAGAGTGTGCCAAAACCGTCATTCAACGCTTTAACGAGATTTTCGCTACCTTCGCCGCTCTTTTCAAACTGCCAGAGTACTGTCTGCGAATAATCTTTAACGACATCTGCGAAGAGCATCCCGTAAGCAGAGAGCAAACCGCCATTTGGTGGAATAAGCACTGTCTTGATGCCGAGATTTTCCGCCATAAATGCGGCATGTAAACCACCGGCACCACCGAAAGAGACGAGCGTGAAATCGCGTGTATCAAACCCGCGTTCCACAGAGATGACTTTGATGGCGCGTTCCATCGTGGCATTGGCAACCTTAAGAATGCCATCTGCCGCTTGCAGCGGTGGAATACCAAGACGCTGCGCAAATTCTTCAATGTGCGTCCGCGTCTTATCGGTGTCAAGAGACATAGCTCCGCCTAAAAACTGGGTCGCCGCGATGCGTCCCAAGTAGAGGTTCGCGTCGGTTACTGTGACCTCTTCTCCGTCGTTTCCGTAGCAGATGGGCCCTGGATCTGCTCCTGCACTTTCGGGTCCGACGCGGAGTGCACCACCGGCATCCACAGTTGCAACAGAACCGCCCCCCGCACCGACAGTGTGAATATCAATTAGTGGAACTTTGATCGGGAGTCCACTAATCGTACTCTCGGTCGTGACGGATATGCCGCTATTGCAGAGGCTTACATCCGTTGAAGTGCCGCCCATATCAAACGTGATGATTTGGTCGTAGCCAGCGGTCTTAGCAACTTGATACGCCCCAATAACACCACCGGCGGGACCGGAAAGGACTGTGCGGATACCCGCGGACTCAAAGTTCTCAGCAGAAATACATCCCCCGTTGGAGAGCATCAAACGGAATGCGGTTGGAAACTGCGCAGAATCGGTCAGCGTCGAGAGATGCCGCTCCAAAGTCGGATGGATATACGCATTCGCTACAGTGGTGCTGAAACGCGCATACTCGCGATATTCCGGTAGGACTTCGTGGGAGCACGAAACAGATATACCAAGTCGTGTGAGGTGTTTCGCAACAATCTGTTCGTTCTGTGGGTTAACGTAGGCAAAGAGGAAACAGACCGCGATGGCATCAAGTTCCAATGTAGCGAGTTCGGACGCGAGTGCCTCTAAATCGCTGGGTTCAATCTCAGCCTGGATTTCACCTGTGTGTAGCGTTCGTTCCGATATACCGAAGCGTCTATCGGCAGGAACAAGAGGCGCCGGACGTTCTACGAAGAAATCATAGAGGTTCGGACGTGCCTGTCTGCCTATCTCCAAAATGTCCTCAAAATCTTTCGTTGTGACGAGGGCGATACGCGCGCCTCTACGCTCAAGAAGCGCGTTCGTTGCTACCGTCGATCCGTGAACAATGTCCAGTCGTTCGGTATCGGCAGAGACATCGGGGTTACAAACCCCTCCCACAATTTCACTGACACCTTGGACAACAGCGAGTGCGGGGTTCTGCGGCGTGGACAGGACTTTGTGCGTGAACAGGTCGCCATCAATACGCATCACAATGTCGGTGAAAGTGCCACCCGTATCAACCCCGATATTTTTTAGTGGATCTCGGGAACCATCAGGGCGTTCGCTACGCTCACTCTCGGTTTCTTTGGATCGTTGGTAGTTGAACATTGACTTTCTCTTGCTGATTGCTGATCGCTGACTGCTAATGGCTATTAGACAACCACGTTTTGTGGTGTGCCTTCCAGAAAAGCGATGATATTGTCCACTGCGCCCTCATTAAGAAGTTCAACGCCTTCAGGGGTCATATCCGCACAATGCGGCGTCAAAATTATCTGCTCACATTCCAGAAGTGGGTGGTTCGCCGGGGGTGGTTCTTGATCATAGACATCAATAGCCGCGCCACCGAGGTGCCCACTGTTCAAAGCCGCTACTAATGCATCTGTATCAACCACACCACCACGTGCGACGTTGATTAGGAGCGCGTTCTGCTTCATCAAACCGAGTTCGCGTTCCCCAATGAGATGCTGACTCTCCTCTGTCAGCCTGACGTGCAGACTCACAACATCGGCAGTACGGAGCAACTCATCGAGAGAAACAAATTGAACCCCTAACGTCTCTGCACGTGCGACTGAAGGGTGATACGTCCACGCGACAACATTCATCCCGATCGCTCTTCCAAGGCGCGCCATTTCTGCCCCGATATGCCCAGTGCCTATAACCCCCAAAGTTTTCCCTTGAAGATAGATGTTGTCCATACGGGGCCATCCACCTGTCTTCATAGCCGCTGTCAGGAATGCCGATCGTTTGGCGAGTGCGAACATCAGTCCAAACCCGTGTTCCGCTACAACTGGAGCGGTACGTCCGGGTTGATTGCAAACGGTAATTCCACGCTTTTTCGCTTCATCAAGCCCAATCATATCGGTGCCGATAGAGCAGAGCGAAATCAGTTGGAGCTTAGGGAGTTGGGACAGGATTTCCGCGGGCCATTTGACGATCCCACGTGAATTGATGAGGATATCTGCATCTTCGGCACGGCGAATTTGCTCTTCGGGGGTTTCTGGTCGGTCGGCGTAGAGAACAACATCGCCATAAGGTTCCAAACGTGCCAGATGCGGCGAGCCTTGGATTTGCGGTGGTGAATCACCGGGGACAACGATTTTTAATCTTTTCACAATTCATTCCTTTTGTCTATTCGGCATCCCAATCGTGCGTTTTCGTGCCACCATCATAGGTAACAGTGTGTTCGGCTTGCGGTAACGACCCATCCCTATTAATAACACAAGCATACTATCTCTTAAACGTGAACGGAGAACCCGACGGAGCAGCCTACTACTTCCTAAAAACACTGACGATACAGCGCAACGATTTCTTCAGCCGTCGCTTGTCGCGGATTGTTAGCAGGACTCCCGCTCGCGATTGCATCTTTCGCCATCTGTTCAATGACATCCTCGAATTGCTGCCTGTCAATACCGATTTCACCGAGCCGTGGCATCTGAATGTCGGTAACAAGGCGTTCCACGGCATCAATCGCCGCGTCTGCTTGCTCCATTGGAGACAATCCGTCAATCGGCTCGCCCATGGCATACGCGATATCGGCAAAGCGGTCAGGCGCCCCGACGACACTAAATTCCATCACATCCCGTAACAACACCGAATTTGACAACCCGTGATGGATGTGGAAATACGCACCGATCGGACGAGACATCCCGTGAACTAAAGCCACAGATGAATTGCTGAACGCCATCCCTGCGATAGACGCACCGATCATCATATCCGTACGGGCAGGGATGTTTTCACCGTCCGCCCACGCCTGCCGAAGCGAACCGGAAATCATATCAATCGCTTTCAACGCGAGTGCGTCGGTTATCGGCTGAGCGCGTTTGGAGATGTATGCCTCTATGGCGTGCGTCAGTGCATCGACACCGACTGCTGCGGTCAGATGCGGCGGGGTCGTCAGGGATAGCAGCGGATCCACCAGTGCAACATGCGCCAATAGACACGGGCTACTGAGCATCATCTTGACAGATCGAAGATCGTCAGTGATGACAGTAACTTTGGAGACTTCACTGCCCGTTCCGCCTGTGGTCGGTATCGCGATGAGGGGAGCACCGAGATTCGGGATCTTGTCCACACCCATGTAATCGGCAAAGTCCCCGTCGTTTGTGAGCTTCATGGCGATGCCTTTCCCGCAGTCGATCGCACTTCCGCCACCGATGCTCACAATTACATCGCAGGCTTCGTCAGCATACTGCTTTAAGCCGTCTCGCACATTCTGTAGGGTTGGATCGGGTGTGACATCAGAGAAACATGAGGACGCTATTCCTGACGCTTTCAAATTTTGGACGATCTTATCGGCGTATCCGATTTCAGCGATGCCTGGATCGGTGACGATAAGCGCGCTCGTCGCGTCGAGCCGTTTCGCCTGTTCGCCGACGTTCTCAGACGCGCCTGCGCCTGTAATGATTGTGGATGGGAGCATTAATGTCGTAGGCAAATTTTTAATTCCTATCAAGAGTTAAATTAGAGACACATCGCTGACCTCTTTGAGACACCTCGATTCTTCTTTTTATTAAATTTTCTTGAAACGGCTTGGCATCATCGCCAAGTTTCCCAGCGATCGTAATCCGTGGACCTTTTAATGTAGGCAGTCTACTAATGCCGGAAATGTCGGACACTTGTCAGGACCATCGCCATACCGTAAGCGTCCGCAGTTTCAATTACAGGTACGTCATTGACAGAGCCGCCGGGCTGAATAATCGCACTGATGCCCGCCTCACCAGCGATTTCAACACCGTCAGGAAATGGGAAGTAGGCATCTGAGGCTAACACTGCCCCCTTCGCCTTTTCACCCGCCTTGTGGATAGCGATGATAGCCGCATCCACGCGACTCATCTGACCTGCGCCGATACCGGCGCTTTGTGTGCCATTGGCAAGCAGGATGCAATTCGATTTGACATGTTTGCATGCTTTCCACGCAAAAAGCAGGGATTCTATCTCCGCTTCTGTTGGCGCACGGGAGGTCGCGACTTCCAAATCGTCAGCATCTAAGTCGTGGACATCCGGGTCTTGGACGAGTACACCACCGGTAATATTGCGAATCTGCAAAACCGGTTCCGTTGCTGAGAGCGATCCGGCTTCAAGAATCGGTCGGCGTTTGACGCGAGACAAAGCCCGTAATGCCCTCTCGGTATAACTCGGTGCGATAATTGCGTCAATTTTCACACCCACATTTGCGGCTTCGCGAATGATGTTTGCTGTCTGGATCGTCACTCTACGATTTAAACCCACAATAGAACCGAAGGCAGAGGTTCGATCGCATTCCAATGCGTTCGTGAAAGCATCTTGCAGATTGTCTGCCGTTGCGAGTCCACACGGGTTATTATGCTTGATAATAGCGCAAGCAGGGGTCTCAAAGTCCTTGACGATCTCTAAGGCGGCTTCTAAATCAAGGAGGTTATTGAAGGAGAGTGGCTGTCCACTCAATTGATTTGCCCACGCAGCGCATGCCCCTGGGCTGGTCTCAGTTTTGTAGAAAGCGGCGCGTTGATGTGGGTTTTCGCCATAGCGGAGTGTGCGTTCCTTCCTGAGACGGAGCGTCAGATCGGTGGCGAATTCGTCTGGTTCGGAGTCCTCTGCCTTATCAACCTCCCTAACCTCCCTTATCAGGGGGGAAGCATCGTTAGCGAGATAGGTGGCGATTGCGGTGTCATAGTGTGCGGTATGGGCAAAGGCGGCCTTTGCCAACTCACATCGCCTCTCTTCCGAAAGACAGCCGTCGCTGGCATCCAAATCGGCGATAATTTGCGGATATTGGCTTGACTCCGTGAGGACAGCGACATGCCGATAATTTTTCGCTGCGGCGCGAATCATGGTTGGACCGCCAATGTCGATGTTCTCAATCGCTTCGGGAAGTGTCACGTCGGGCTTGGCGACTGTCGCCTCAAACGGATACAAATTGCATATCACCATATCAATGGGAGTAATGCCGTGTGCCTCTGCTTGGGTATTGTGTTCCGCATTATCCCGATCAGCAAGGATCCCGCCATGAATTTTGGGGTGGAGCGTTTTGACTCTACCGTCCAGCATTTCAGGAAAACCGGTGTAGTCAGAAACATCAAGGATGTCGATTCCAGCGTCTCGAAGGTGCCGAGCAGTGCCACCGGTGGAGAGGATTTCCACACCACGTTGCGCAAGTACATTGGCTATCTCTAAAAGGTTCGTTTTGTCGTAGACGCTTACAAGTGCACGTTGTATTTTTCTCATTTTTTAATCATATAAATCTGGGCGGGGTTTCCGTTGTCAACCCCGATGTAAAATTAATAAAAAACTCACTTCAGGTTTGAAAAGGTCTCTTAAGGATTAGAAGACTGTAAGGACAATAGACGTTAATCAACGTGGAGTGCCCAATAAATTGCACAACTACGAACAGCGGACACTTGAGAGATCAGAAACGATTGTTAAAAACTCCTATGTAACGTATCGGGGAAACCCAAATCCGTCATTTGCGACGTGGCTTCGCGCCGGAATTTGTGAACGGTTGGGTATAATCAGATCCATTTCCGATGTATTCTCAATGACAGTGCCGTCTCCAATGCGCACCTCATCCCCTATATAGATTCTCCCGGGATGCTCCGCCGCGCCTCGGATCGTTCCGATAACGACCGATGAACCGATGCGACACCGCTGTTCAATTTCAACGAACCCATAAAT
>JAAXHD010000438.1 GCA_012271015.1 Candidatus Poribacteria bacterium
GTACCAAGAGTCACAAGTGAATTTAATGACCAACAAACGACTTTCGTCTTCAAATTCAGAGTACAACGCGGCTAATCCTGATTTTTTAACTATTGGGTTTCTGATCTGTCCGAAGCACTTGAAAACCGAAACCTACCCAACCAAACCGCAAAGAAAGTTATAGCAAAGCCCATAATTATTTAAACACATCAAATCGAGGCAATTCCCATCTTATTCCCCCCTGATAAGGGGGGTTAGGGGGGTTATCTTCGGACAAGTGTTCATTTATTTTCGGATTTTACTATAATAGGACTTACGCATTCCGTCTTAAAGTCCCCCTGATAAGGGGGATTTAGGGGGTTAATTCCTACTTTTTGCGTCTAAACGTCCAATATTTTCTCAATTTGCGTAAGTCCTGTATAAGATAAAAATAGGCACTTTTATGATTAACTCACAAGTGCCTGATTTCTTCAAGTCTTTTCTCAGGTATGCCAGAGAATGATAAGATCAGTAGAGATAGAACTTTTTATACGCTACCTCGGTTCTCAAACGCGGCAATGTCAGCTTCATACTGCAATGTCCAACCGATTTCGTCGAGTCCGTTCAGCAGGCAGTACTTCTCAAAATCTCCGATCTCGAAAGTGTGAGCAGTTCCGTCAGCACATACTACCGATTGCGTTTCCAAGTCTATCATCAGCTGGTAACCCTCAGTCTCGTGTGCTGCTTGGCTGAGCGAGGCGATAACGTCCGCAGGTAGTGCTATCGGAAGGATACCGTTCTTATAGCAGTTGTTACGGAAGATGTCCGCAAACGAGGGCGCGAGGATCGCTTTGAACCCGTACTGCTGCAATGCCCACGGCGCGTGCTCACGGGAACTGCCACAGCCGAAATTCGCGCCAGCGATGAGGACACTCGCGCCAGAATAGCGTGGATGGTTCAGCACGAACTCTGGGTTCGGATCACCGTTTTCGAGGTAACGCCAATCGTTAAAAAGAAATTCACCGAAACCTGTCCGTTCAATCCGTTTCAAAAATTGCTTCGGGATAATCTGATCTGTATCCACATTAATCCGGTCAAGTGGGACAACACGTCCAACATGTTCTTTAAATGCTTCCATTATAACACCTCAATAGGTTCCTTTCGTTTCCTTTCAGTTCGATCAAAGTCTGTATCGAAACTAATAAGTTGCATCTCATATTTCGCAGCGACAGCGTATTGGTATCCGCGAGATACACTAACCCCTCCAATCTGACGCTTTTTTCTGAAGTTCGAGAGCTGTAAACTGGTCACGATACGCTTTTATAGCAAAGCCCATAATTATTTAAACACATCAAATCGAAGCAATTCCCATCTTATTCCCCCCTGATAAGGGGG